>NZ_JBSRVI010000174.1:0-46335 GCF_055134445.1 Arcticibacterium sp. | reverse complement strand
GCCTGATAATGGTCTTGTAGATTTCTGTCTTTCCAGAATTCTTTTGGCGTAAATGTTTGATTTTCTGTTAGTTCTGGTTGGTTGTATCCTCCTACACAGATGCCGTGCACGTTTAAAAGCGTAAATTTTTCATCGGTATACGGACTGTAAGAATCTATTTTGTAAAATCTTAGAAATCCAGCAATCAACAAAATGAAGAGCACAAGAATACGGGATGGCATGAAAAAGTATCTTTTGGGGTAGTCTTTCACTAAGCGACAAAAGTAATCACATTTTAAGGATTGTAAACTCCACTCTACGGTTTTTCTTCCTAGTTTCTGGTGTGGAATTGCTAGAAATAGGTTTTATTGGACCCCAAGATTTCGTTTCAATCCTTTGACTAGATATACCACCCTTTCTTATTAAGTAAGTTTTAACTTCGTCCACCCTGTTTTTTGCCAACTCCACGTTGAGTGTAAAATCCCCCTGATTATCTGTATGCCCCTCTAAGAGTACTTCCATATTCGGATATTCTTTCATGATTTTAACAATTCTTTCTAATTCATCATGAGACGATTTCTGGATTTCGTATTTTCCTTGGGCGAAAATCAAATTTTGCAAAATCATTTTTTGACCTGCTTTAATGGGCGTCAAATAAAAGTTTTTAGTTATTTCTCGATAATTCTTCTCCCTCGATAGGTCTACAGAATCTCTTAAGTCCATGTATCCTTTGCTCGCCAAATCAAAATAGTACACAAAGCCCGCAGGTAAAATCACTTTGAATTCTTTGGTGTCTGGGTTCATTTCAATATTGAAACCCTTTTGGTTGAGACTATCGCTATTCGATTTCATTAATATGGGTACATCGAGAACTAAATCAGAGTTTAATTCCATGACTTTACCACTTAAAATTGCCACGGCCTCTGGCTTGATAGACTCAAAAAGGTTCATTCTGAAAATATCTTCACCACCAATCGAGTTATTGTCGGAACTCATGTAGGCATATTCTCCAGAGGCGGGAATCGTGAAAAAAGCATCCCATCGGCTTGAGTTTATTTTGGGGCCAAGATTTACAGGCACAGACCAGCTGGTCCAGGTGTCGTCCAGTCTTTTAGTCATGAAAATATCTGAATCTCCATAGCCTGGATGTCCTTTAGAATTAAAGTACAACGTTTTATTATCGGCAGAAAGAAATGGCGACCCTTCGTTATCTGCGGTATTAAGTACGGGACCCATATTTTTAGGTCTGGAATAAGAGCCATCTGCCGTCTTAAAAGAGACATAAAGATCATTGTTTCCATAACTCGGAAGCCTGTTTAATCCCATGATAAGTATGTTTTCGTCATGGCTTATGGCATATTCGGTATTCGCAGGTTTGTCTTTCTCTATTTTTTTAGCTTGGAAATCGGTTATTTTTACTTCCACAGGATAACTCCATTTACCATTGATGAAGGACGTTCTAGATAAACCTATTTCTTGTCCTCCGTCTGGTTTATAAATATTGAGTACAAACAACCCAGAACCTGTTGCAGAAGCAGTGGCGGCGGCATTAAGGTTCGCATCATTTACCGGACTACCAAGATTTTGTGGTTCAGACCAATTTCCTGCTGCATTTTTAGTAGAGACCCAGATGTCTTGCTTAATTTCTGTGTCTTTACTCTTTTCATCTCTAATATTGCCTGGGTGGTCTAATCTGGTGAAAAACAGTTTGTTACCATCTGGAGTGATGATAGGAGCAACCTCCCCATAAATGGAATTGACGATAGGACCCAGATTTTCTTTTTGAAGGTTTTCTGGCATATTCTCAGCCAGATTGATGTTGAATTCTATAAATTCTTTAGAATCTGATATGGCAATGGCATCATATTGCTTTGGGCCTTTGGATATTCTATGGTTAACAACCAACTTTATGGCATTAATTTTTTCAGGTGCGGGTTCCACAAATACTCGCCAAAACCGATTTTTTACATTTACTTTTTCACCTGTGTTTTGATATAATAGATGTTCTGTTCCCGCTTCATCATAACCAAAAATGCGGGCAACGGCTCCTGGGTTTAAGTTTTCTATAATGGCCACCTGGCGTACGGAAATAGCCTTTTCAAAACCTACTTTAATATAATCTTCACCATATTGAGAGCCATTGGGCTCCCAAGCACATGGCGATTCCACCATTTGAGGATAAATGCTGGGTGTTCCTAAGATTTGAACCGACCGATATTTTGGAGAGTTAAGCATATCCGTCTTTTCAGAGGAGTAACCTAACACTTCGGAAGCCCATAAGACCTCTTGAGAAATAGCTCCCTGAAAGAAAAAAAGAAGTAAAACGACGGTATAGATCCTACGGGACATTTTCCTGTATAACGAATTCGGTTGTTTAACGAAATTACCTCATATTTATTGGTATTCAATGAAAAACGGGTGCTTAGTAGTATCAAAAATAACTCAAGCTCACCAGATTTTAAACCAATAGGTATGGGAAAGAATTTGTCTTTCAACTTTAGTGTTTTAGTATATAAATTATTTACGTCATCAAAATATTAGTTTGCATTAAGGAGGCGTTAGAATGAAGATGTTGAGAAGAGTACTCTTTTTTTACTTGTTTGTGGTTGTTGGAGCTAAAGCTCAAATGACCATAAATCTTCAATCCAGAGCATACGGTTTTGGTGAGAAAGGTTATTACTATCAAGGGGTAAAAGATAGCAGACCCTCCACGCATTTTTTAGGCCAATTGTATGCGGCAAATGGTCAAAAGGTGGATTTGGAGATTAGGGGAGGTGCAGAAAGAGCTTTTGAAAGGCAGTTGTCGCAAAACTTTAGGCACAACTCTAAGAACGTAGCTTTACTGGCGGAAATTACCGAACTGGCCTATGTGGAATCCAAAGGGAGAGATGGACTCATTAGTGGCATTGCGAATATGAGATTAAGTATTTACACCATTCATGAAGGTGATACCACTTTAATATGCAAACCATATAGTTCATCAAAATACCAGCGATCCTTAAATAGTCTTAGAGAAGAATCCTACGAGCCCATTTTAAGTCAAATGTGGTTCTCTTGTATTGAATATGTAGATAATTATATAAAACTGAATAAAAGTAGGATAGAAGCTTTTAATGATGGTGTCTTGATAATTATAGAACCTTATGAAACCAGGAATAATAGAGATACGGTTCATTATTTGTCTCGAAAAGTAAATTGGAGTGATTTTAAAGGGAATCCAAGATATACTTCAAAATATGCGGCGGCTATTTTTCCTACCATTGCCTTGGGCAGCAAACTGACCATAAGAGATGGTAAACTCACAGCTATACTTAAACCACAGGTATTTATGATTCAAAGTCAGTCTTGGGCTAAAGGTGTTTCTAAAAATAATGAGTCTCTAGAGCATGAGCAAATTCACTTTGATATTACTAAGGTGGTGATGGATAGGCTGATTGCCAAATTAAGAAATGTGAAAGCAAATACCATGGATGACCTGAGCAGTATCATTCAGTATGAATATCTTCAGGCTTTTAGGGAGATGAATCGGCTTCAAGATGCCTATGATTCCGAATCTAATCACAATCTCAATAAAACCAAGCAGGAAGAATGGGCAAAGAAAGTAAGAATTTGGCTTAAAGAAGGGGCTTAAAATTACAATGCTTTAAAGGTAAAACCGCTAGAAATCATCTCTTCTAAGAATCTTGGCAAAGCGTAGGTCATGTTTTTTTGAGCTTTAAGACTATCATGAAAAACAATAATGGAACCAGGTTTGGTCGCTTTTATTGTGTTTTTTAGACATGCTTCAGGAGAAATATCTTGTCTGTAATCTTGGCTTAAAGTGGTCCACATAATGGTTTCAAAGTCAGCGGGAAGACCTGCAATTTGTGACTTTTTTATCCTACCATAGGGCGGTCTGAAAAGTTTTTTTGAGGCGTTAAGATAGGTTTTCTCTATTTCCTTTTGACAGGCTGTGATGTCTTTAGCATAAGCTTCATTGTCGGTTTTCCATCCTTTAAGATGATGCATGGTATGATTCCCAATGGCATGTTCCGCCGCACAAATTTTCTGAAAAATTTCAGGATGCTTTATGATATTATCTCCTATACAAAAGAACGTGGCTTCGGCCTGAAAAGTCGCCAGCGTTTCTAATACAAATTCCGTTATGTCAGGAATGGGACCATCATCAAATGTTAGAAAGAGTTCTTTACCATGAGTCTCTCTTTCCCATGTAAGTTTGGGATATATCTTCTGAAGTAATTTTGGGGTTCGGTATAGCATTAATGAAGTTCTCTGTTTTTCCAGTTATAAGGTTTCTTTCTTAATGAAATTAATCCGAAAAATAGGACATAGAAAGGATAAATCAACTGAACTAAAGGAATATAAAACAACAACTTAAAACTCCTAAAAAACAGCAGTGCCGTTCCCAGAAACAGGAATTCGGGCCATATCTTAGCAAAAATAAGTTCCCCTGAACCTTGTATGAGGCTATAAACGAAGGAAGCATTGGCACAAAAAATAAAAATGGCCATTATTTTAGGACTTAGCAGCGTATAAAAGCTCCATTTCCCTGCCCAGCGTTTTCTCTGATTGTAAAAGCTACTTAGGTCTGGCAGAGCTTTTGTTTTCACTATCACTTCTTCAGACTTTAAATAATGCACTTGTTTAGGAAATGCTTTACTCATTTTGTGCATTAAAAACTCATCATCACCGCTGGCAATTTCCTCATTTCCTTCAAAGCCATTTACGGCATGGAAGGCAGATTTTAAATAGGCGATATTGGCACCGCTGCACATATTTGGAAAACCTTTTTTCATAGAAACAGCACCAGAAATGATGAGACTGGCAAATTCTATTTGCTGGATTTTAGTCCAAATATTTAGCCAAATATTATCGCCTTGATAGTCATGAAAAAAGACAGGAGAGCTTAAAAACACCACATCATTATTTTCAAAGTAGGTGCTAATGGTTTTAAGCCAATTAGGCTGCACATTGCAGTCGCCATCGGTGGTGACGATGATGTCGCCTTCAGTTAGAGCAATGCAGTGCGAAATGGCTCTTTTTTTAGGAGAGGTGTTTTTTTCTTTAGGTGGAAGCTTGACAAGCTTTAGGTTCAGGGATGTTTTGCTTTGAAAGCCTATTACCAATTCCTCCGTGTTGTCGGTGCTGTCGTCATTGGCTATGATAACTTCAAAAAAGCTTTTATCAAGGGTTTGTTTATCAATGTCTTCTAGTAAACTTATAATATTTTCGGCTTCATTTCTTACAGGAATGATGACCGTTATATTTTTTTGTTTGATGTTTTCTGTCGATTCCTTATAAGCGGGCCATTTCCACCATATATATATAAGAACCGTGCAAAATAGGCCATAGCTATAAATGAAGAAAGAGGCGATATTGTTCAAAAGGATGAATTGGAATTTCTCAAAGGTAAGGAAGTATGAGAGTATCAAAAAGCCTTACCTTTATAGCCGATGGATAAAGCAGAGAAAATTATTTTAGGCGTAGACCCCGGAACAAATGTGTTGGGCTACGGACTCATAGGTGTTACAGGAAGTAAGCTTCGCATTATTCAGTATGGCGTACTCCGCTTGGAGAAATTGGGTTCGCATGAGTTGAAATTGAAAAAGATATTCGAAAGGATGACTGGTATTATTCAAGAGTATTTACCAGACGAAATGGCCATTGAGGCTCCTTTTTATGCCAAGAATGTGCAGTCGATGCTGAAATTGGGCCGTGCTCAAGGTGTGGCTATGGCGGCGGGTTTAGCCAGAGATATCAGTATTGTGGAGTATTTACCGAAGTCTGTTAAGAAAAGTGTAACAGGAAACGGAAATGCCAGTAAGGAGCAGGTGGCCTTTATGTTAGAGAATCTTTTTGCTCAGAAGTTGGAGACTAAATTCTTAGATTCCACGGATGCCTTAGCAGTGGCTGTTTGTCATTACATGAACGCCAAAACAAAAGCCTTAACAGGCAGCGGGTCTAGTAAAAAGGGTTGGGGGGCTTTTGTGAGCGAAAATAAGGGTAGGGTTAGCGGAGGATAAGAAGGCCATGTGAGTTTCAGGAACCAACTCAACGATAAGTCCAAATAGAATTATAGTTGAGATAGTTCATAATACTAAAGTGCCTTTAATTGGGCGATAGTTGCCATTGGGTCTTCATTGCTAAAAACAAAACTCCCTGCCACCATGGCATCTGCACCGGCGTCCACTAATAATTTCCCCGTTTCTAGGTTCACACCACCATCTATTTCAATCAAGGTATTCAAACCTTGCTCTTGAATCATGGCTTTTAATTTTTTGACTTTGTCAATGGTTTTATAGATAAACTTCTGCCCGCCATAACCTGGGTTAACAGACATAAGCAGCACCATATCGCAGTCGACTAAGATGTCTTCCAAAACCGAAACTGGCGTAGCAGGGTTTAAAACGACACCTGCTTTACAGCCTGCCTCTTTAATTTGAGCCAATGTTCTATGAAGATGTGTACAGGCCTCATGGTGAACCGTAATAATATCTGCCCCTATTTCGGCAAAAGTCTCAATGTACCTTTCAGGCTGCACTATCATCAAATGTACATCCATGGTCTTTTTTGCATGCTTTTTTATGGCTTGAATCACCGGCATACCAAAAGAGATATTAGGTACAAAAACACCATCCATGACATCAATATGAAACCAATCCGCCTCAGAAGCATTAACCATTTCAATGTCTCTTTGAAGGTTGGCAAAATCGGATGCTAATAAAGAAGGGGCTATGATAGGCATGTTTTTTTTCTTTTTTACAAAGATAAGAAATGGACTTAAGAAGAGGCGGCAATTTACTTAGAACTAAAAGATTTTATTGATATGCATGTAATCTTAGCCTTTTTTAGCGGATACAAATGGTAAATTATCTGTGTAGGAACAGCCTTTTACCAAATATTTAGAAAAACCTACCAACCGTACATTAAAGCCATTTGCTGTTAATCTGTTTTCTAAGTTTGAATCATAGAAAGCTCGTTTTGAAAGATTTGTTCGCTAAACGAGGGACTTTATAGCCTTGACTGTCTCGCTTAAATCTGTCAGCTCGCTAAATTTTTAATGGAAACTTTTAATAATATAAATTGACTTGGCCATGAAAACTTCAACTTTAACCACAAACGCAATTATTTTTGACTACGGTAAGAAAACGGTTCCTTTTGAGAGCATCACACATTTCAAAAGTGAATTTGGAAACTATACCAAGGTTTTTTTAAAAGAGGAAAAAAACTTTTTATCCGCATTTACCTTGAAGCATTATTCTGAAAAGTTGAATGAAAACAGCTCATTTATCATTCCTAGAAAGGGTGTTTTGGTAAATAAAAGACATGTGAAGTCTGTTTTAAATCAAGAACATGAGATTTACGTCGTGTTAAACTCTGGTGAAAGATTTAAAGTTAGCCGAAGAAGAAGAGAAGCTGTTTTGAGGAGTTTCGTGTAAATTTTATACTTCTTAATCTATACAATAGCCCAAAGATTCATTTCGAACATTTACTTCTTTTGAATTTGCTTTCATTTGATGAAATTTGCTGAGAAACAATCTTTCTAGAATGAACGCCTTAGACAGAATCAACGAGCTGACTGAACAACTCAACTACTACAATTTAAAGTATTATCAAGAGGCGGAATCCGAAATCACTGATTTTGAGTTTGACAAACTGCTGAAGGAGCTCGAAATACTTGAGCAGGAAAATCCCGAATTAAAACGCTTAGACTCTCCTACACATAGGGTGGGAGGTACCATCACTAAGGAATTTGAGGCTGTTTCTCATAAATACCCAATGCTTTCCCTTTCTAACACTTATAATGAGCAAGAGCTTTTAGAGTGGGACGAAAGAATTAAAAAGGTCTTAGCAGAAGAACCTTACGAGTTTATCTGTGAAATTAAATTTGACGGAATATCTCTGTCTGTTTCCTATGAAAATGGTTTAATGACCAAGGCTGTGACACGCGGAGATGGCACGCAGGGAGACAATATCACTACCAACGTAAAAACACTTAAAACGCTACCTTTATATATAGGCGATTTTCAAAACAAGGGAAGTTTTGAGGTTCGTGGAGAGGGTTTTATGCCCAATTCCGAGTTTGAGAGAATCAATGAGGACTTGATTGCCGAAGGCAAAAAAGCGTTGGCAAACCCTAGGAACTCTGCCGCTGGGACTTTTAAAATGCAGGATTCTGCCGTGGTGGCATCTCGGAACCTGGACTGTTATCTCTATCAATATTTGAGTGATAACGATAGCTTTAAAACACATGAGGAGAGTTTAATCGCCATGAAAAAGGCAGGGTTTAATGTCTCAGATTCATGGCAAAAGGTTGCTGATATTCATGAGGCTATAGCCTATATTAAGGAGTGGTCAGACAAAAGACATACGCTTGCCTGTGCCACAGATGGGATTGTTATCAAGATTAATTCTTACGCTCAGCGGGAAGAATTGGGCTTTACTGCTAAAAGCCCTAGATGGGCAATTGCCTATAAATATAAAGCGGAATCAAAATCTACATTATTGAGGGGTGTTACTTATCAAGTGGGTAGAACAGGTGCCATTACACCCGTGGCTGAGTTGCAGCCTGTGGAGCTTTCTATGACCACGGTTAGAAGAGCTACCTTACATAATGCAGATGAAATAGAAAGGCTTGGAATCTGCATAGGAGACTATGTTTTTGTAGAAAAGGCCGGGGAAATTATTCCAAAAATCACTGGAGTGGATATTTCAAAACCCAATGCAGATTTATTCAAACCCAAGATAACGTTTATAAAGAATTGTCCAGCTTGTGGTACTGAGCTAATAAGAACGGAGGGAGAAGCGGCTTACTACTGCCCTAATGAAAAGGCCTGCCCACCTCAAGTAAAAGGTAGAATAGAGCACTTTATTCAAAGGAAAGCCTTGGATATAGATAGTTTAGGGGAAGGGAAGATTGAGATTTTAATGGACAGTGGTTTACTAAATGACGCTGCGGATTTGTATCATCTCAAGTATGAACAAATTTTAGGACTAGAGAAAATTCATGTAGACGACCTTACGGGTAAAGAAAGAAAAGTTTCCTTTAAAGAAAAGACGGTAGAAAACATTCTAAAAGGTGTAGAAGCATCTAAAAAACAACCTTTTTCCAAAGTGCTTTTTGGAATAGGGATAAGATTTGTAGGACAAACTACGGCCGAAAAACTCGCAGATTATTTTAAAACTATAGAGGCCCTAGAAGCCGCTTCTTTGGAAGAACTGTTAAATGTTCCAGACGTGGGAGAGAAGGTGGCAGAAAGCATCATAGCTTATTTTTCAGACGTAGAAAGCAGGACTTTCATTGAAAAATTAAAAGCTGCTGGCTTAAAGTTTGAAGCCGAAAATATGGTCTCAGAGCTGGAGGGGAATGCTTTAGATGGCATGATACTGCTCTATACAGGAACTTTTAAGAATTATAGCCGGGCAGAAATTGAGCAAAAAATAGAAGCCAACGGAGGTAAACTTGTTAGCGGTGTTTCTAAGAAACTAACCTATCTTATTGTAGGCGAAGCCGCAGGTCCTTCCAAGTTGGCTAAGGCAGAAAAATTAGGTGTCACAATGATTTCTGAAGATGAGTTTGAGGCTATATTTCAACGATAGGAAAAAGGTTTAACTATTTGTACTTATTTAGAGGTAGTTTTGTCGCTAAACCCTTTCTGAATATTAGCCACTATGAATAATTCCAAACATTTAGTTTTTGGATTCTGTATTTTAATCTCTTTTCAACTCCATGCTCAAATCCCTAATTTAGGTGTAGAAATAAAATTGAATCTTAATAGCATCAAGAATACAATAAATGATGAAAAAGGGTCTGCTGATTTTATTTTAAATCTTCCTATGCCAGATGGGGCCTTTCAGGTATTTAATCTGAAAACTTCAAACATAATGGAGAATCAGCCTTCAAATATTCAAACTATTGAAGGTGTTTCCCTTGATGGGTTAGCAAAAATAAGATTGGCTATTACCCCAAGTGCATTAACTGGGATTATGCAATATGAAAATGGGTATTACCTAATTGAAGCAATTGACCAGAAAGAAGGACGATACACTATTTATAATATGAATGATAGCGGATTGGGTAACTGTGGAACGGCGGACTTGGACGAAAGTAAGCTAGTAAAACGGAATGGTAAAGTATTAAGTACGGGTTTGTTTCCGATTGGGACTCAATTAAGAAAATATAGATTTGCGGGTGCCGCCACGGGCGAAATGACAGATTCATTGGGAACCCAAACCGCCGCGAGGGATAAAATTGTGGCCATCTTAAACGCTACAAATTTGATATTTAATCTGGAAGCCTCGGTGTCTTTTGAGCTAGTCTCTAAAACTACTGATTTAACGCTCATATTTACAGATGGAGCCACGGATCCGTTTCCTGTTAATACTTCTTTTGGTAATGCAGGCGATGCACAAACAGGTTTCAATAGCATGAATGCCAATGGGACAATTTTATATTCGGAATATGATATGGGGCACACCTTCAATATATATAAAGCAAATGGAGGCTCAAGAGGCTCAGGAGGAGGCTCACCCTGCGATAATACTTCAAAATCAGTGGGTTGGACAGAATTTGGTATTTCCACTGCATTAGGAAACACGGTTGGTTTATTCGCTCACGAAGTTGGTCATCAGTTTGGCATGGGGCATACGTATAATGCTACTGGTGGTTCTGATTCATCGCCTACTTTTTGTACGGGTGGATGGAATAGTCAAGCGGCTGTAGAGCCAGGAAGTGGTACTACACTGATGGGATATGGCGGAAACTGTTCAAATAACACGAGCGGTTCATTGTCTAGTTATGTCTTGACTAACCCAAGAAATGAGACTTATTTTCACGCTAAGAGCTTGGATCAAATGTTTACTAAAATGACTGGTATTTCCAATTGTTTTACATCTGTGTCGACTGGGAATAATGCTCCTATAGTTTCCGTAGGATCGGCTGCTACTATTCCCAAAGGAACGCCTTTTATATTAACGGGTTCTGCTACTGATGCGGATGCAGGAAATTTATTAAGTTATAACTGGAGCCAAATTGATGTAGCTGCCGCTAATGATGAAGGTGCTCTGGGTTCTATAAACGGTATTGGTGGTTATAATGCTGTCAATAGCACTACTGCTCCATTATTTAGAAGTAGAATATCAACTTCACCAAGTAGAACATTCCCTGACTTAAGCTTTATACTTAATAATGCCAATAATCCAGCAGATAATGAAGGAGAAGATTTGCCACAAGTTGCCAGAATAATGAATTTTAGGCTGACTGTAAGAGATAATGCTACTGGTGGAGGAGGGGTAGATTCTGACCTTAGGGTCATTACAGTTGATAATTCTGGCCCTTTCCGAATAAGCTCTCAAAATGGACCAACACTTTGGTTTCAAGGAGAGCATAAAATCATCACTTGGGATGTGAATGGAACAAACACTGGTCCTGTAAACTGTACCAAAGTTAATATTCTTATTTCTACGGATGGAGGGGCCACCTTTTCGTCATTAGTAGCCAATACTACCAATGACGGAACTGAAACAATTACTGTACCTCATACAGTATCTTCAAATGTGAGAATAAAGGTAGAAGCAGTTGGGAATATCTTTTTTGATATTAATAATGGAAGTATTACTATTTCAAATGGTACTTGTACACCAGAGACGTCTCAATTAGCTGATGCATCTGCAGTTTCAGCAGCTGTTGGATCTTCTAATTTGAATCTCAATTTACTTGCGGTAGGAAGTAGTATTCCTGGTTTTTCTGGTTCAATCGAAACTACTGATCCAACATCTAATTTATCTTTTGAAAAGACAGGTGTTTGCTCTGGTCCTAGTAATAGTAACCGTTTTGACGATTATTCTTTTTCTGTAACCACCGCTGGTACATTTACTTTTAACCTTTCGGGAACAGGTGGGAATCTTTTAAACTTGTATAGTGCAGCTTATAATTCTTCAAATGTTTGTACTAATTGGTTGGCCTCAACTGGTGTTTATGATAATGCAAACAATTGGGTTTCTTTAAATAGTAGTATGTCGAAAGATTTAAGTCCTGGAACTTATTATTTAGTTGCTTCTAGCTTCTCCAGTACTTTGCCTACTCTTCCTGCAGGTTATGGTGTAACGGTTTCTGGAGGAACAATCTATTCTCAAGTTCCAAGTTCTGGTTCCCCATATGATTACACCTTTATGATTTATAATACGGGCACTAGCATGGTAGTAGGTTTTAGCACTACCGCAGATTTAAGTTTATATAATGCGGGCACCTATGCAGTTTATGGCATTTCTTATGGAGGGGGATTAGATTTAAGTCCGTATATAGGACAATCTTTAGCCGCTGTTCAGGCGGCGATATCAAATTCAACGCTATGTGCTGTTTTAAGTTCTAATAATAAAGTAGTAAACATAACTGCTTGTTCGCCTATTCCATCTCCGCCATCAGTGGCAAATGTTACTATTAATAGCGGGAATGCTGGAGTCTTAACTTCCGGTGGATGTGCAGGAACAGTAAAATGGTATGATAGTGCTTCTAGTGGCACGTTATTATTTACTGGAGTTAATTTTACTTCACCAATTCTTACAGCCACTACTTCATATTTCGCTACGTGTACAGGAACTTGTGTGAGTACGCCAAGAACAGAAGGAATTATTACGGTAGCTCAAATAGCCTATTGCACTGCACCTGTTTTAAACTGCAATGATGGCGATGTGATTACCAATATCAAAATTCTAGAGAACCTGACTGAAATAATTAATCAATCATCTGCTTGTGGTGCAAATGGTTATGCTCTTTATAATCACAGTAGTGAAAATTTGGTAGTCAATAATACCTACAGCATTTCAGTTACAAAAAATACGCAATATTCGGATGGATTAGCCGTTTGGATAGATTTTAATAAAAATTTCGTATTTGAAAATAACGAACGCATAATGCAGAAAGGTTCAAATATAGTGGCTACTCAAACGGCTAATTTTACAGTACCGGCTTCGGCTGTATTAGGTCAAACACGTATGAGAGTGAAAATTGATTATTTGGGTAATACCGGCGACCCTTGTATTTCAGAAGATTCAGAACATGGTGTTTATGGCGAAATAGAAGATTATATTATAAACATTAGCTCAGCTGTTAATCCTTGTCCAGAAAGCATAACGCATACTTCCACAGTAAATGATTTTAACGCTAACACTCAAACTTTTGTAACAAGTAAAACAACGGGTGCAGGTCTTATATCTGCAACTAATCATATTGCAGGCGGTAATACCACCTATGATGCTGGTAAGCGAATAGAATTAAATCCTGGATTTAGTGCCATCTCAACCCCAGGAAACCCAGCTGTTTTTCTTGCTAAAATAGGAGGTTGTAATTAAGTATAAATTTTGCTTGCCTTTATAATTGCGTATTATTGATGTATTTTTGCAGCCTGATTTAAGGCAATATTATGAGTACAAGTTTAAGAGGTGTAGGAGCAGCCCTAATAACTCCATTCAAAGAAGATTTAAGCATTGATTTTGACGCTTTGTCAAAATTGATAAAATATATTTCAGAAGAAGGCTGTGATTATTTGGTGGTGAATGGCACCACCGGCGAGTCTGCTACCACTACTTTAAAGGAAAAAGCGGCCTTATTGGATTTTGCGAAGCAGAATAATCCTAAAAACTTACCTATCGTTTTTGGTCTTGGGGGTAATAATACTGCTCAAGTACTAGAAAATATTTCCACAACTGATTTTGATGGTGTTGCAGCCATTCTTTCAGTTTGTCCATATTATAATAAGCCTTCTCAGGCGGGTATAATTGCTCATTTTACGGCCATAGCAGACGCGTCTCCTGTACCTGTGATTTTGTATAATGTACCGGGAAGAACGGTGACGGCCATAGGTGTAGATACCACCATTGCCCTTTCTGCTCACGCAAATATTATAGCCTTAAAAGATGCTTCTACTTCCATGGATCAAGCCATCGATTTAAGCAAAAGGTTACCGTCAGATTTTCTTTTATTATCTGGCGATGACAATCTAGTAACTCCTCAAGTTTCCTTGGGTTACCAAGGTGTTATTTCTGTGATTGCTAATGGCTTTCCAAAGGAGTTTCATGAAATGACTTGGGCAGCTTTAAATGGCGACTTTAAGAGTGCTGCCATCTTACAAAGACGTTTTCATGTATTTGATGACCTTTTATATAGAGAATCTAATCCTGTAGGAATTAAGAAGGTCTGTGAAATAAGAGGAATTTCTCATGCTAGAGTAAGACTTCCTTTAGTACAAGCTTCCACTGGTTTAGGCGTGTTGCTGGAAGCGGCTATGAAAAAAGAAGGTTTTCTTTAATATGATGAAAGGAGTTTTGCTGTCTTTTTTTCTGCTTTGTGTAGGGTTTTCATCCTATGCTCAAAACTTAGACAGCAGGATAGTAAGCAATTGGAATCAAGCTAGGAATGTCAATAAAGACGATTTCTATTTGGGCTTAAGCCAATCTGCCGATTATGTGGCTATAGGTACGCCTGTTTCTCTGCTAGCTATAGGTTTATTGTCTCAAAATAAGTCTCTTAAAATACAAGGTGTACAGTCGGCGGTAGCGGTATTAGGCACTTATGGTATAGGATATATCATGAAAAAGTCTATCAAGCGTGACCGCCCTTTTGTATCACTAGCAGCTATTACGCCCATACAAAGAAAGGATTCTTATTCCATGCCGTCTGGTAGTACAGCGGTGGCTTTTTCTTCAGCAACTTCTTTGGTAAGTGCATTTCCAAAATGGTATGTGGCCGTTCCGGCATACGGTTATGCTACTGCGGTAGGATACGCTAGAATTCGCTCTGGGGAGCATTATCCGTCAGATGTACTGGTAGGAGCGGTTATTGGAGCTGGCTCTGTCTGGGTTTCTGGTAAATTAATGAAGTGGATTAATAAATAAGCTATTTCTCTAACGCTGAGATTAAAACGGTTCTTCCTTCCTTAGCAGAAATCATGGCCGCCTGAAGTATCTCCATAACTACCATATTGTTTTCTAAGGAGGATAAATCTTTTGAATCTAGCTTTATTTCTCCTCTTATCACCCCTTTTAAATATCTAAAAGGGTCACTAAGAGATGCGGGTCTCTCATCCACTTTTAGGGTTTCTGTTTTGGCAGAAGAACTTGGCTTTACATTTAAATCAGATTTATTCAGAGCGTTTAGGAAACCCTTTTGGGTGTAAACCTCCATATCTTTTCTGCTAAAACTCCAGTTCCAGCTGGCCTGAATAATACTTTGCGAATGTGGGTAGCTCAATATAACCGTGGCCTCATCGTCTACTTTTGGATAAATGCTAGGCTTTATTTGTTGAGTAACGGCGGTTACCGCGATCGGTTTTTCGCCATCATGTAGCCACGTGGATAAGTTGGCTCCGTAGCAACCGAAATCCACCAAAGCTCCAGCTCCGTTAAACGTTGGGTCTGTTAACCAACTGAAAAATTCAGGACTAACTCCAATTTCCTTTGGACCTTGATGCCCATCATGGATAACTATTTTTCTAATATCTCCATAAGTGTCGCTCTCTGTTTCAAGGATTTCCTTGATTTTATGATTAGAAGGATACCAAGTGGTTTCATAATTGGTAATGAGGAAAATATTGTTTTCTAGGGCTAGCTTTTCCATTTTCCTAGCATCGGATAGGTTTACCGCCAATGGTTTTTCTACCATCACATGAATGCCTTTTGGAGCACAAATTTCTACCACTTCCAAATGTTCCTTGATACTATTGAAGGCACAAACAGCCTCGGGCTTTGTTTGAGCTAGCATAGTGGCGATGTCTGGATAAACTAAATCCATAGAGAAACCATATCTTTTGGCATACTTTTGAGCCAGTTCTCTATTGGCTTCCGCTATACCTACCAGTTCATAATCGCCATTTGTAGCGTTTCGAAGTACCCAGTTGACGTGGTCGTGGGTTAATCCAGCCACCGCCAATTTAAAGGGTTTATTTTGAGTAAAGGCGGTTTGGACCGTAAGGATGACAAGAAGTAAAAGTGTTATTTTTTTCATTTAGGGTTGAATTTTGGTCTGCTATTCCAACTTATACGCTCTACGTCTACCAGGTGACCGTCTTGAGCTTTTTCGGTATAGGCTTCTTGAAAGTTACCACCAAAACGATAGTAAAAATCCTTAGACTTGATATTATCTTTTAAAACAGAAAGAAACATATCTTGTTGAGGTTCATTTTCTTTTATCCAATCAAATGATTGTTGAAGTAAGCTTAGTCCAATGCCTTTTCCTTGATGTTCTTGGAGTACGTGGAGATTATCTACCAATGCACCAAAACCAGATTTATGATGCAAGTATATACAGGAAAAACCAACGATATGCTGATTTTCAATGGCCACAATGACCTGTCTGTTTTTATCAATTTCTTTAGCTCTTTGCATCCAAACAGATTTTCTTTCTGCTATGACTTCATGATCTAGAAAAGCATCAGAAAAAATGTTTCTGTAAAAAACAGACCAGCTTTTGGCGTGCAGTTCCGCTATTTCTTCATATTCTTCTAAAGTAGCAGGTCTGTACAACATGATAGTAGGTTTTAGTCTAAGATTTTAGGGCCATTTTGGTTTACACCAGACACAAAAAGGTTGGTCTTGATGCCAGCATTTTCAAAAACAGATTTCATAGCTAATCCCACTTTGTCTGCCATTTCTTTGCCTTGGCTAAAAGCAAAAATGGAAGGTCCAGCACCTGAGATACTAGCTCCAAGGGCACCTGTTTCTATCGCCGTCTGTTTTACCTCGTTAAAATATGGAATTAAAATGGAGCGGTGGGGTTCCACCAAATGGTCGGTCATGGAACGTCCAATAAGGCCATAATCGGAGCTCATAAGTCCCACTATCATTCCAGCTACATTTCCAGTTTGTGCTATAATTTTCTTTAAGATGGCCTCTTGCCTTAAAATAATCCTGGCATCCTTGGTGTTAACCTCTAAGTCTGGATGGACTATAGAAACAAAGAGTTCGTCAGGCGTATTTATTTTTACGAAATCTAATGGTTCGTAGCTTCTTATGATGACAAAACCTCCAAGTAGAGCAGGAGCCACATTGTCGGCATGAGCAGCACCACATGCCACTCTTTCTCCTTCCATACTGAAGGGTAGTAAGTCGTTGATAGACATAGGTTTGCCAAGCAACTCATTGACTGCAAAAACTCCTGCAACGGAGCTCGCAGAGCTACTGCCTAAGCCACTCCCTAAGGGCATTTTTTTATTCAAAATAATGTCAAAACCGACTTTAGTTTGAAGTTTATCTAAATACCTAAGTATGGGAACTGTTACTGTATTCTTTTCAGGATTATAGGTTAGTTTACCTTCATCTCCTGTAATTTCTGTGATAATAATCTTATCGTCATTTCTTTTGGATATAATGACTTCGTCTCCAGGATAATCTACAGCAAGGCCGAAAATATCAAAACCGCATGAAACATTAGCTACGGTAGCTGGGGCAAATATTTTGATACTATCTCGCACTTTGAAAGCTATTTAGACCTATTGAAAAACTTGTTTTAATTTAAAGAAGAAGCCAAGCTGATGATATCAGCAAAAACACCCATGGCCGTGACTTCCGCACCTGCTCCAGGTCCTTTTACTACCAAAGGATTAGTCTTGTACCTTTCCGTGGTGAAACTGATGATATTTTCAGAACCCGCCAAGTTGTAAAATGGATGGTCTTTACCAACTACTTCCAGAGAGATGGAAGCTTTACCATCTTTTAGTTTAGCAATATATCTAAGCACAGTGCCAGCACTTTTAGCCTTATTAATAAGGGCTTCAAATCTGTCGTTGTCCTTATCTAAAGCTTCATAGAAAGCTTCAACAGATGGAGCGTTCATGCAGGCGTCGTTTAATAAAGGGCTCAGTTGAACATCTTCAGGCTCTAGTTCTAAGCCAGACTCTCTTGCTAAAATCAATATTTTTCTAGCTACGTCCATGCCACTCAAATCTTCTCTAGGGTCTGGCTCCGTATAACCCATTTCTTTCGCCTCTTTTACCACATCAACAAACTTGCGTCCTACATCAAAATTGTTAAAGATATAAGCGAGTGTACCCGAAAGAACGGCTTCAATTTGTCTGATTTGATCACCACTGTTGATGAGGCCTTGAAGTGTATTGATAATAGGCAATCCAGCACCCACGTTAGTTTCATATAAAAACTGTACGTTACGGGTGTTGGCTATTTTTTGCAGTTTATTATAGTCGGCTTGAGATCCTGAATTGGCTACCTTATTTGGCGTGATAATAGAAATGTTACTTTCTAAAATGCCGGCATAATGCTGCACGATATCTTTATTGGCCGTAGAGTCTACAAAAACGGTGTTTGGAAGGTTTAAGTCTTTAACGTCAGAAATGAATTCGCTTAGGTTAGCAAGCTCGCCATTTTCGTTGAGTTTTTCTTCCCAGTCTTCTAGGTTAAGACCTTCCGCATCGATGATCATTTTTTTGCTGTTGATAAGACCTACTATTTTAATATTAGTGTTCTTATTCGCTTTTAAATGAGATGCTTGGCTTTCTATTTGCCTTAAGAGTGTTTTTCCGATTAGACCTGTAGGACCAACCAAGAAAACGTTTAGTGTAAAGCCGTCTATTTCGAAAAAACGCTCATGGATGGCGTTTAAGGCTTTGCTGATATCTTTTCTATTGATGACAATAGATATATTAAGCTCCGAAGAACCTTGGGCTATTCCTACTACGTTAATCCCATTTTGACCTAAAACAGAGAATAGTTTCCCTGAAGTACCAGAGCTGGATTTCATTCCTTCTCCTACTACCGCAAGAATAGAAAGATGTGGTTGAACCTTGATTTTATCTATATCTCCTGCGGCTATTTCCGCTTGGAATCCTGTATTTAATAATTCTTCAACACGGTCTGCGTCTATAGGGTTTATGGCAAAACAAATGGAATGCTCAGACGAGGCCTGAGAAATAAATATCACTGAAATGTTATTGTCAGCAAGAATGCCAAAGACTTTCGCCGATATTCCAGCAACCCCAATCATGCCGTTTCCTTCCAAGTTTACCAAGCTGATATCGTCAATAGAAGAAATTCCTGTAATAGAATAAGGCGTACTTCTACTTGTTTTAGAAACTGTGGTACCCGAGTGCGTCTCATTAAAAGTGTTTAATACTTTTACAGGAATCTGCTTTAAAAATGCAGGCGTAAGGCTCGGAGGATATATCACCTTAGCACCAAAATGCGAAAGCTCCATAGCCTCTGCATAAGAAATATCTGGTATACTGAAGGCGTTTTTGACCTTTCTAGGGTCTGCGGTCATCATACCGTTGACGTCCGTCCAGATTTCAATGACTTCCGCATTTAATGCCGCTCCAAAAATAGATGCGGTATAGTCTGAGCCACCTCTTCCTAAAGTGGTGGTAACGCCATTGCTATTTGAGCCTATAAAGCCCGTAAGACATAAAACGCCATCGTTTTCTGCCACATAATCTTGGATTTTCTTATTGGTCAACTCAAAATTTACGGCAGCATTATTGAAATTATCATCCGTCTTGATAAGGTCTCTGGTGTCTACAAAAGAGGCTTTTACACCTTTTTCTATCAATGTGCTGGAAATAATGGTAGTAGATAAACGCTCTCCAAAGCTAAGCAGCAAATCCATCGTTCTAGGAGAAATATCTTTGATGAGCGAAATTCCCCTTAAAAGGTCTTCAATTTCATTGAATATGACTTTTACTTTGGCTATAAGAGCACTTTGCTGTTTAACATCTATAAGTCTTCTAATAGCGTTAAAGTGTCTTTCCTCTACAGAATGAAGATGTTCCATGTACTCCGTATCTTCTAGAGCAGCCATTTTTCCAATTTCAATAAATCGGTTCGTGACACCACCCATAGCCGAAAATACAACAGCTATTTCATTGCCTTCTGATACATTTTTCTGGATAATCCCAAGAACCTTATTGATACTCTCTACCGTACCTACTGATGTTCCACCAAATTTTAAAACCTTCATTCTGAGTCTTTAGAAATAAATTTAGATGCTCCCAAAAACATACCTTTATGATTTTGACAAGCATTCTTTAAAAAGGGAAAGCTAAACGGCTGCAAATATAATGATAATGCTTTCTTTGATGTAAGCTTTAGCTACTCCTTTACTGATTTTCTTTTGCGGTCTAATCCAGCGTTTTGGTTTTAAAAGAATTTAATTCGATATTTGGCTAAACATTTCTAACGCTTTCCTAAAAAAAATAAATGATTACAGCCACATTCAAAGCCTTGAATGATGAGACTCGTAGAGGCATACTAGAGCTTCTTAAGGATGGAGAATTGCCAGCTGGCGATATCTCCAAAGAGTTTAGCATTTCAAAACCAAGTATATCTCACCATTTAGATCTTTTAAAACAAGCTAACCTTATTAAAGCCAAAAAGAGAGGTCAATTTATTTACTATTCGCTTCAAGCCAGATCTTTAGAGGAGGTTTTTAAATGGTTTATCCAGTTTAAACCAGAGCAAGCCATGCATTTAAGCAAACCAAAAATTCGTTTGGAATTGGCTTAAGAGGTAAGGGCCTTTTTCGTGAATTCTAAGAAATCGGTTATTTGAGCCTTTGAGTTATAGATATGGGTAGATATCCTGATGGCATCCAAGCCACTTTCGGGTACTACCCTTATTCTAAAACCAGCCTGTGATGCTTGTTTTGAGAATTCTTTGTAATCCATCTCTTTCGGCTTGAAAGTTATCATACAGATTCTAGATTGTGGCTCGGCCGGAGAGAGGATGTCTAGTTTGTCTGAATACTCGAAAAGTCCGTCGTAAAGATATTGAGACAACGATCTAACCCTTTGTTCTATTTTGGCTTTGCCTATATGGCTATGAAACGCTGCTGAAGCTGCTGCTCCTGCAAATAATGGTGTACTTTGGGAACCATAATCAAATCTATGTGCCGTTGGATTGTATCCTTTAAAACTCGGCGGTGAAGTGTATAAATCCCATCCGTCGTCGGAATAAGCCCCTACTTGTATGGCTTGTATCTTGTCTAAATGCTCTTTCTTTAAATACAGAAAACCAGAACCATTTGGGCCAAGCATCCATTTATGGCAACTGGTAGCGTAGCTATCGCAGCCTAAATCTTTTAGGTTAATATCAAAAGTGCCCGTACCATGAGCTCCATCCACAGCTGTGAAAATTCCTTTCTTTCTGGCCATTTCGGCTATTTCTTTAATCGGAAATACTTGACCAGTAGTACAGGTAATATGAGGAATAGCTATCACTTTGGTTTTGGCAGTAATGAGCTTTTTTATAGTTTCAATGTTTTCTTCCGCTGTAGGTGCGGGATTAAAGGTTACTAGTTTTATGCCATGTAGTTTTGCTCTATTTAGCCAAGGAAGGGCATTTCCAACATGCTCATGCAAACTAATGATGACCTCGTCATCAGCTTTAAGGTCAAGTCCCCAACAAATGATATTTATGCCCTCTGTGGTATTATGAGTTAAACTTATTTCTTCTTTAGAAACACCACTAAAATCGGCCAAAACATTTCTATACTCATCCGTCTGCCCATATTCTCCACTGGTATTGGTAAGGTCTAGAGATGTTTTTATAGCGTCTATTACTGATTTTGGGGATGGGCCAAAAGTGCCGTTATTTAAATAAACTCTCTTATCTGTTAAGGGAAAGGACTTTCGAAGTTGTTCCCAATAAGCCTCCTCGGAGCTTTGTATGTTTGGGGTGATTATTTGGCTATTGGCTTCAATGGCTGCTAATCCAAGACCAAGCTGGCCGAGGAAAATTCTTCTGGTTGATTTCATAGGGCCTAATTTATGAAAAGGAATTTGAAGTCTGACTTACGAACTCGCTAACACTTATTTTTTCTATAATTTGTACAATTATATAATATCATTAAACTGGGAAGTGCTTGAATTGCGAAATAAAATATGGCTAATTGATTAATGTTAGATACAGTTAGTCTTTCCCTTTGTTTTAATGCGGATTATGATTCTGAAGTTAAAAAGGGTAACCGATGCCAAGGTTAAAGTTTAGACCGTAGCTACTATCTCTTTTTAGGGTGAAGTTGTCTAACACAAAACGGTCGCCTTCTTCTCGTGACGGATCCATGACTTTTATACCCCAGTCAAACCTAAACTGGAAGTAGGAGAGGTCGTACCTTATACCAAAGCCTGTTCCTACTGCTATCTCTTTGTAGAATCTATTGAAATCAAAGTTGGCCTTATCTCTTTTGGCTTCGGTTTCTATTTGGTGCCATTTCCAGATGTTTCCAAAGTCTATGAAGCCAGCGAGCTGTATATCTCCAAAAAAGCGAGCTACTTTCTTCCTTACTTCAATACTACCTTCTAGAAGAATGTCGCCCGTCTGTGGTATAATATTTCCGCTTGCGGTGTCAGGTTTTGCAGAGCCTACCCCAAGAGATCGCGGAGACCAAGCCCTAACGGAGTTACTACCTCCCACAAAAAAGTTTTTCTCGTATGGCATTGACTTGTTTCCATACGGGTTTGTCACGCCTACATTTAAGCGATAGGCAAGACTGGCGGAAGGAGTCAAGTTAACATATCTCCTATAGTCGACGTTGATTTTTACAAACCTAAAGTATTTTCTTACGGTGTCTGGCGAGTTGAAATCTTGTCGTAATGGCAGTAACTTCTCAATGAAGTTGATTTTGTCTTTGTCTTTAGAAAAATTAAGAAGCGTTCCTCCTGATTCTACAAAAACCCGTAAGAACTTTGAGCTGGCGTATGGCTCTTGCAGGTTTTGGTCATTATACACATAGGAGGCGTTTAGGCTACTTACAAACTGTGGATCAAACGTAGTTTTAAGATTGTTTCCTAAGGCCTGTTGTTCCAAGAGGCTGTTGTAAAAACTTAAACCAGCGGCATCTTTAAGGTTATAGTTGGTGTTGATGAGGTTGGCGTCTAGCAAAGATAAAAACATGGTGGTATACCTAGACGGCTGCCAGCGGTAGTTGCTATTAAGTTTGAAGTTAAGACGGTTACCCCAGAAAGGCTCAGAATAGTTGAATCCCGCCCCAAATTGCGTTCTTGGGTTTTTTAATTTAATGCTTTCAATGTCTTTCCCTAATAAGGTAATATTGGGAAAGGTCATGCTCACATTCGTTCCAATTTCCCAGCTTCCGCTAACATCTGTAGTTCCTAAAGGTGATGGTTGACCTTCTCTAAAAACACGTCCGGAGGCCTCAAAAATTTCTAATTTTTTAATAAGGTTTCTGGCGGTAAGGGTTACAGGAACCCCAAAGCCCAAAAAGCCTGAACCTCCATTATAAACATGGTTTAAGCCTGGGCCAGTGCTTATAGAGTATTTTTGCAACTGTGGAGCAAAATACTCTAGGCTAATCTCATCTTTGCTTAAGGGATTAATTTGTGAACTGGCAAAGGAAAATTGATTGATGAGTCCAATCTGTCTTTGGGTTTCAGAAATCTCATCAATGTTATAGATACTTCCTGGTCTTGAAATTACTTTTTTGTCTAATATCTTTTCGGGAATACTGCTATTCAGCGTGATGTACTTGATTTCATTCACTAAAATGGTATCGGCATTATTTGATACTGTGGTGGCATAAGGGTCAAAGCCCTTAAAGACGACCTCCTTAATGCTGTAAATTCTATGCTCATCTTGGTTAGGAGGATTTATAACAGTAAACCTCAGATTTCCTCTTTTCTTTTCGCGGAATTCCTCCAGATTATAGTTGGCATTTATAGCTTCATGAATGATGTATTGGTTAAGGAAATTATAGTAGCCATTTTGTTTTGCTAAAAGCTCAATTCTGTTTTTCTCGGCGTCCACTTTTTGAATGTCAAACAAATCGCCAGGTTTAATGAGTTGTTCTGATTTTCTGGCCGTGATAAGACTGTCAAGTTTGGGGTCTAAAACTTCGTAAAAGATGGTGTCCACAACATAACCTTTTCCTTCTTTGACCACATAGGTAAGCTTGGTTTGGTCTTTTGTCAGGGTATTGTCCATTTCATAACTTACTACGGCGTCTTTAAAACCTCTATCTTTTAAATATTTTTCAATAATATTTGAGGTACTTTCTGCTTTGTCTTTGCTGATAACTGCTTGTGGTTCACCTATGTTTCTCCAAAGCCAAGAATTTTGTACGTTAAGGTTTTCTTCGGTTTTTCTGATTTTTCGTCGGTAGCGTTGTTTGATTCTTTCTTTTTTCGAATCAGCCGTAAATTCTTCTGGATATTCTTGAAGACTGCTTTGAAAACTAGCAAGTCTGTTTTTTTGAGCTTGGGTGTTGAAAGTATTCAGTCCGAAATTATAAAACCAGACTCTTGGTGTGAATTGAAACCAGGGAATGTTAAGTGGTTTGTTATTAGGCCTTTGGTTTAGTGGTATTAAGGTTGCTAGTTCTTCGCTGTGAATTTTAGAATTGCCTTTAAAGTCTTGTTCTCCCAATAAAACCTCATTTTCTTTCAGTTGGATTTTATGGCTGCACGATAGCAAAAAGCTAGAAAAGAGTGCGAGCAATATGTATTTAAAAAATGTTTTCAATACCTTTCGAATGCCGACTCTTTTACAATCGGTGAGATAGCCTTATTAAGTAAAAATTTAGAACGAACTACTACGGAAAAAAGTGAATGGACTAAGTAAACAAAAGCAAAAATACATTCAATCACTACATATTAAAAAATACCGACAGCAATTAGGTGTTTTTCTTGTAGAGGGGCAAAAGTCCATTGAGGAACTGATAAAGTCTGATTTTGAAATTAAGGAGATTTATTTGACCGAGAAGGGTAAAGGATTGAAGGTGACGAATGCTGATATTTCTTTTTGCTCTGAGGCAGAAATTGACAAAATTTCTTCGTTTAGAAGCAATAATTATGGCGTGGCGGTGGTGTATTGTTTGCCCAACAAACCATTTGATATTGATCAAAGGGAATGGGTTTTAGCTTTGGACGATGTACGTGACCCAGGTAACCTTGGAACCATTATAAGGATAGCAGATTGGTATGGCATAAAGAAGATTGTTTGCTCAGAAAGTACTGTGGAACTTTATAATCCCAAAGTGATTAGTTCTACGATGGGGTCTTTTACTCGGGTTTGTTGTTTTTATACAGACTTGGGAAAATATTTATCAACTTCAAATCTACCCGTTTATGGAGCCTATCTTGAAGGAAGTAATATACATAAGTTAGACTTTCCAGATTCTGGCATTCTCTTAATGGGTTCAGAATCTCATGGGATTTCGGAAAGTTTAGCGGCATACGTTACCGATAAAATCACCATTCCGGCATTTGGAGGAGCGGAATCTTTAAATGCAGGAGTGGCTACTGCCATTATTCTTGACAATATTAGAAGGTAAACTCAAGGGCTTAATCTATCTCTTTGCCAGCTGTTTTCTTTTTTAGAGAATAATATTCTGTCGTGAAGCCTGTTTTGGCGGCCTTGCCAAAATTCAATTGAAGTGGGTTTTAGAATATATCCACCCCAATGAGGAGGTCGAGGAATGACTGGTAGATCTTTAAATTTCTCTATTAACTTCTCATTCTTCTCTTCTAGAATTTCTCTTCCATCTATAATGCTGCTCTGGTTGCTCACCCATGCACCTATTTGGCTAAGTTTAGGTCTTGAATGATAATACTCGTCAGACTCTCCACTAGAAACTCTTTCAATGATACCTTCTATTCTTATTTGACGTTCTAAGGCATCCCAAAAAAATGTGATGGCTGCATTTGGGTTTTCGGCCATCTCTTGACCTTTGTGACTTTGATAATTGGTGAAGAAAACAAAACCATTTTCATCAAAATCTTTCAATAATACGACCCTGGCTGACGGCTTATTCCCCTTAATGGTCGACAAAACCATGGCGTTGGGTTCTTTTATTTCCCCTTGTTTGGCAGTTTCCATCCATTTTGAAAACAATGTTATAGGCTCAGAACCAATATTTTGCTCCAAAAGCTCGTCTCTGGAGTAATTTACACGTAGGCCCGATAGATCTTTCTCTTTAGTCAACTTTCCAACCATTTTCTTCTTATTGGTGTATTATTAATAAATTGCAGTCGCAAATATATAGAATCATTTTACCAGAAAATATGATGTCTGACAACAACACCCCAGATAAAAAAGGGAGTGCCGAGGTGAAAATTTCGGAAGAAAACAAAAAAGATATGAATACGAACGAAGAGAATGCTGCCAAAAACGCAGAAAGCAAGGGCTTGGAAAATTCTGAAAACAAGCCTGTTGAAAATGTAGTGGAGACTGAAAATGTCGCTGCTGAAGAGGTGAAAGAAGACGCCGCTGCGGAAGATGTTACTGTGGCAGAGGAGGTGGTGAATGCAGAAACAGCTACAGAAGAAGCGGTTGCTGAAGATGTAGAGGAAAAAGAAGCAGTTGTTGAAGATGTAGTGGAGGAAGAATCAGTTGCTGAAGAAATAGTGGCGGAAGTCCCAGAAAAAACTGAAGAGGTGTCTGAAACCGAAGAATCAGTTTCTGAAAATAAAACGGAAGTTGATATTGAGGAAATTGAAGACGACGAAGCGGAGCATTTTAGTTCGGATGATATTGACGTTGAGAAGTTTGAAAAGAAAGACTTTGTAGATTTAGCGGAGAAAATGCTAGATGCCATTTCGAAAAGTGGTGTCAAAATTAACGACGTAAGAAACATTGATTCGGTATATAAAGAGATTCGTACTGCTTATGACGAAATCCATGGTGCAGAAATAGATGAGGCTAAAGCTAAATTTGTTAAGAAAAATGGTTCCGACGAGGGTTTTGCATTTAAAAATAGCAACTATGACTTAAGATTTGAATCTATAATGATTCAGATAAGAGATGCTAGAAATGCCTTCTATAGAAATATGGATGCTCTTAAAGAAGATTATTTTGAAAGAAAAACCAATTTGCTTCAGCAGTTAAGAGAGATAGTAGAAGAGGAAGAAAAAGGTGGTTCAAAAGAAAACTGGGAGGCTTTTAAAAGAGTGCAAAACGCATGGCGTGATGCCGGAAATGTTAATTCTCCTCATAATGGTACTTTATGGTCTGGCTATAATGCCCTTTTAGACAGGTATTTTGATATAAGAAGTATTCAAAATGAACTAAAGGAGCTTGACCGCAAAAAGAACTTAGAAATAAGAGAAGAATATGTGGTTAAGATAGAGGAGATAGCTGCAAGTCTTAAAGACCAAGAGCTTACCGGAAGCTTGCTTAAAAAGGCGAATGAGTATTTGAACGAATATAAGCATACTGGCCCAGGAACAAGAAAGGAGCAAGAGGCTTTATGGGAGAGGATGAAGGCTGCCTTTGATATTATATACGATAAAAGAAGAGGGCAAAACGAAGAGAACCAGCACCTGATGGAGGAGGTTTTTGCGGCCAAGTCTTCATTGCTAGAAAAGCTTAAGCCTTATGCCAATTTTGAAAGTGGTAGAATAAACGATTGGAACGCCAAAACGAAAGAGGTTCAGGAGCTTCAAGAGCAATGGAATAAGCTTAAGGGTCCTATGCCAAGAGATAAGGCTAAAGACACGAGCAAGCTTTTCTGGAAGCTATTAAAAGACTTCTTTAGGGCGAAGTCGGCCTTCTTTAATAAACTAGAAGCAGAGCGTAAAGTAAACCTTACAGCCAAAGAGGGTCTATGCAAACAAGTAGAAGAATTGGTGGAAGCAGGTGATGTTTCTGCGGACAACACCAACTTAGTTATCAATTTGCAGAAAGAGTGGAAAAATTATGGTCATGTGCCTCAGAAATTTAAGGATTCCATTTATAAGCGTTTTAAATCTGCTTGCGATGCTTTCTTTGATTTAAAGAGGAGTGAAGGTAGCGAAAAGGATAAAGAGTACTTGGCTAACCTTAAGGCTAAAGAAGAGCTTTGTGCCCTCATAGAAGGGGAGATTAAAGATAAGAAGACAGACCTTTCTAAGCTGGCTGATTACAAGAAGAAATATAATGACCTGGGTTTTGTGCCAAGAAAAGATATGGACAAAATTCAGAATAGGTTTGTGAATGTCATTAACGAGTATGTTAAAAGTTCTACAGAAATAGATAAGGATGAGAAAGACAAGCTCATGCTTAAAAATGAAGTGGAGGTCACCATGAAAACTGGGGGGAACCCGAGAGCTCTGGAACGTCAGGATAATGATTTGAGTCGTAAGCTGAAATCTTTTGAAGATGAAATAAATCAATTGAAAACGAATATTGAATTTTTCGGAAGATCTAAAGGAGCTGATAAAATTAAGGCTGAATATCAAATGAAGATAGAAAAAGCTGAAAATGAGGCTGATAAAATCAAAGAGAAATTGAAGCTGATTAGAGAGGCTTCAAATTATTGAAAAAGTTGAAAAATTTTCAACTGAAAGCTTGCAGGAGAAAGTTGTCGCTATTACTTTTGCATCACTTTAACGGAAACGAAAAGATTTTATCTCTAAACTTCCTTTAAAAACAGAGGCCTCTTTAGCTCAGCTGGTAGAGCAACTGACTTGTAATCAGTAGGTCATTGGTTCGATCCCGATAAGAGGCTCTTTATTATCAAGGAGTTACAGGAATGTAACTCCTTTTTTTATTGCCGTTTGCATACAATTTGCATACTTATTTACGGGCTTGCCTAGACTTTCTTCATACTACCATTACAGATAAAAAATAATCGTTTTTATTCCATTTGGCTTGGCCATATCATTTTGACAACTAATATTGCATCAAGTCATCGAGGCTCAAAATGGTATAAGGCAGATTCTATTTTTCTAGTTCTTTGTGTATTTACCAACATACTCTTTCGACCACACCTTACTTGGTTGCCGTATTAAAATAGCCAATTCTCTACTAATCTCATCAACAGGGAAACCGTTATTGTTCTCCATGAAGATTATATCAATTTGACATTCCGTGGACTTTGTAAGTTATAGGTGAGTTCTAATTTAATTACTTTTTCTATTTTTAATCTGTCTTATTTGTAGGCGTGGTAACAAAAAAATCCGAATTTGGAATTTTTTGGATTAAGCTCCAAAAACTAAATAGTAGAAAAAGCAAAAAAAAAAATCTAATGAACCTATGTCAGGCCATGCCTCCTATTGGACAAATCATTTAGATTTGCCTTAGGGCGATTTTAAATTCTCAAAAAAGATTAGTATGAAGGATTTTGAAGGGGATGATATAGATTATTATGAATCAATTTACGGAGAACTTCCATTAGGTTTTGATAAGAAAGGGATTTATAAAATCATAAAGGAGTATTATCATCTCCTAACTTGGAAGGACAGAAGCCAATTAGCCAAAGATTTGCTTAGATTCTATTCATATGATGATATTAATTCTAATTCAGAGGATACTTATTACTTCCCAGAATCTACAGAACATTATCGAAAAGAACACTTACAGTTAATTGATGTTCTTCAAGATACCGGTACTGATAACGATTATGCTAAAATTAGGTTATTCAATAAGTGTGTATCAGTAATACTCTATGAACTAATTAATTATGTAAAGGAGTCAGAAATGTCAAAAAAACTGGCGAGTAATTTGATGTATAATAATTTTGGCATTGATGAAAGAATTGATATTCTTAAACTTTCACTTTCATTTAAGAACTACGGACCACGTAATGCAATTCTTCAATTTATTTATTTCGAAACCTATGATAATGCTCGGTCAATTCGCGATTATTATTGTTATAGATATGCTAAGCTGTATGAAGATAGTGTGATAGTAAAAGAGATAGAGTATTTGACGAAACTTGCTATAGAAAATAAAGAAGTAAATAGAATATATAACGCTGTAAAGTCAGGGTATAAAAAGGTTAAACCAAGCGTTTCAAAAACTTATGATTTAAATATATCTATTGAGAAACTCTCGATTTTTTATAAAGCGTTAATAAAAGATTCTAAAGTCAACGATTCTTATTCGAAAGAGTCCGACTTTATTGCAGTCTTTAGTGGACAGGAAATTCCCGAAGACTATCAAAAAATTCATTGGACAAGTAAAGTTGAGCTAGCAACTTTTATTGGAGAATGTGTAGAGTCATTGAACAAATGGAAAAAAGCAAAGGAACTCTTTACAGTTCCCTCTAAAGTCGAAGATTTGGCAAAAGCTTATAATAAAGGTCAGCATACCTCTGCTCATAGTACTCGAATGGCCTACTTTGACAGTTATCTACAATAACACATTCATTAAAAATAAGGATACAGCAGGATATAGGAGGATATGGATATTTTTCATTTTTAAGGACCGACCTGTTTTTAGGCAATCTTTGTAAGGTAATTACACTCGAAAGAGACCACCGGTGGTTCATTTATTAATCTTTAAACAAAAGATCGTGATGAACGAAAACCAAAACAAAATTATTGATTTGCTTGAAGAGCAATCACTAAAGCTTCAGAACATTGAGCGAAATAGTTTAATTGCTCAAAAGTCTGTTCTTAATCTGGAAGAAATATGCCTTTATACAGGGCTTTCCAAATCCTATACTTACAAATTAACGAGTAAGCGACTTATTCCACATTCTAATCCTAGTGGTAAATGTCTTTATTTTTCGAAAGAAGAGATTGACCAATGGTTACTTCGAAATCCAGTTAAAACTATTTCCCAAATCCAAAAGGAGATGACCAATCTTTAAGCGGCATTCGACAAGAATCGAGGTATACCCTTTTTTGGTTAATCTTAACGTCGGTTCTAGGAAAATAAGAGATTCGGATTATAACGGAAACGTAATAGACTTTTACAACCATGCAAAATAACAACAACGGAATTATACAAACTGGTCTTTTTGGAACAGAAATACAGCACAAAGCAGTAAAGAGTAAATTAGAATCAGAAGTAGCAATAGAAAGACTAAGTTCTTCCCAAAAGGATAGATTAGCTGCCATTGACATAAGTGGACCTAAAGAGCTTGGCACGTTTGAAACCATAGCTAAGTTTAAAACCAAGTCCATAACCCAAGTTGATGTTTATCGCAGGAATGGCAATAAGAAACTAGCCAACCCAAATGCCATAGATAATCTAATGCAGAATATAGCGAAGGATACATATAACGGCTATTTGTCCCCAGCTACTAAAAGAACTTTAGAACAAATGCTTCAAGTATGGTTAACCGCTATAGAATTAAGTGTAGATCTTAAAAGTCTACCTAAGCAAGTTAATGTTGGTCAAGTATATCCAACGTTTGTAACGCTAACGCTTCCATCGTGCCAAATACATGGAGATAATGATATTAAGGACTATATTTTGCACCCATTCATTAACTGGTTAAAGCAATCTCCTGATGAATACTACGTGCGAGGGACTGATTTAAAAGGACTTCAAAAAGGTTTTGGAGTAAAGGCATTCTTTTGGAGAGCAGAGCCACAAAAAAACGGAAACATACATTTTCACATTCTTGTAGATAAGTACATTCCTTGGGAAAGAATAAGAGAGAAATGGAATCAATGCTGTGAAAAGCTCGGATATGTATCGGGATATAAAAGATACCAAGAGGATTACCATATAAACGGATTTAAAGTAGAGCCTAAGCTGTTTAAGAGGGATTGTGGAGACCTTCTTAGAATAGCCGAAAAGGTTTCAGAAACCCGAAAAATGCCTAAAAAAGTACATCCCGTATTCAAATCTTTTTTGATAACTACAGCCAAATACGGCAAAGTTCCTTCAAGAAAGATTATAGAATCAGCTGCTACAGAGAAGCAAAAGAAAGCTTACGAAGCTGGCGTAGATTGCGGCTGGACAAACCCAAACAGCACAGACATACACGGTATTCATAATCTTGACTCAGTAGCGGCATACGTGATAAAATACGTGACCAAGAAGATGGAAGAAATTAAACTACCAGCAAATCAAAGGGTTATTTATTCAGAAGAATTCAATAGAGATATGGTTCAAACATTTGATTATGAAACTGACCCATTAACAGGAGAGTATCATGAAGTAGAAGTGGATTTACAGTATTACAAGCCAAAATTTACGGAAAGAAAGATAAATGGTAGGCTTTGGGGATGTTCTGACATACTTAGAGGACAAAAAGTAGATAAAGGCCAAGTTGTGCATGAAGGCAAAAATGGCTTTAGATACGTGTATGAAGTAAAGCCTAAAGAAGAGGAACCAGAAATACCTTATGTGCCATTTGGTGATGAAGCAGGAAACGTAAACTCAGGCATGGAACAAACTGGAGAGTCTCTAAAAATGCCATTTTACAATCTTAAGTACTTTACCAAAGTAGTAGCCGAAATGGTGGTGATGGCTTCTTCTGACAGTACTCAGCTACCTATTTATGGCGAACGAGTAATTGTAAACCTTGAGGTGCATGACTACTTAGATATGATAATAGGAAAGGTTGGAGCCAATACGGTAGCCGCTGCTAGTTCAAGAGTAGGGCACTCTTTTGAACGTATGCGAGGTAAGATAATACCGCTAAATCCTGAAAAACTAGGTTTCAAGCCTAGAAGAGGTGCAAAACGGGCACATGTAAAACACGCAGATATATTAAAAAGATATGCCCCTGATCTTTATAAGGACTACATATCATATCACACACATATTTTCAATTGCCTTTACGGTATGGCAGCTTAATCTTTATTTTCTCTAAAATTTACTAATATCATTAACATGAAAAACCCCTTCATGCCTGACGGTGTATGGACGATTGATGCTAATACAAACGTCAGATATGAATATCTTGAAAAAGTAAAAGCTCACCCAAACCCAGTCATAGAAAAAGAAAATTTCGAATCTGTTAGTCTATTACACAGCCTTTATATTAATCCAGAGGTAAATTTTACCCAGTTCTTAGTTGTATTTAATCAGGCTAGAGTTAGGGCGGGTTATTCTAAAATTAACTATACAAATGAAAAGTAGAAAAGTAAGTATAAGGTTACCCGTAAAACTATATGATTTTATAAGAAAGGAGGCCGAAAGTGAAACCGTAACTATCTCTAAATGGATGGTTATGAGACTGGAAGAGATAATGCCTACAAAAGAGCAAGAAATGAAACAAAGTCGAGATTCTGAGACAAGCAATTGGCCATTCATTTTAATTTTTATAATCATTATTGCCTTCATATATCATTTCGTTCGAAACTTTTCCATTAAATAATATTCCCAGTTTATTTTATACTTCTATTAATAAAAAAGGTACTTAACTAAAGTTTGCTAATTAGATTAATAGTTAATGCCATTTATAACCTTCAAACCTTATGAATTCGGCCTTCTTACCGATCTTTCTAAGTATAAATTAGACACTTAATGGCTTAATTTAAAAAGGTGTCGGTCAAATTCATTTATTCTTGAGTTAGCAGTGTCTTCTGTTCTCCGTTAGCACGGGTTAACTGTTCCGTTAGAACTCGGTTAGCAAAATCGTTAGAACGTACAAACGGGGCGTTAGCCCCCTGGTTAGTCCAAATTAACCTGTGTTAGAGTGGTTAGCGGCCAGTTAGGTGTTTCTGGTTAGTAGTTTGCTAGATAGAGTGTCTAACGCTACCGTTGTTCTTCAATGAAATACTCGGTTAATGGAGTATCTATTTAGTATTTAAAGAGTTCAAGGACTGGGTATTTATATTCTTTCGAAAAGGTATAAATGAAATTATAAAACACTTCTTTCTTGTTTGATTAAATCGGGTCTTACCAATCTTTAGACACCTATTATTTGAGTTTATAAGGAGGTTCACTCAAATCGTCCTTCATTCATTGATATGCTATTTAGTGCTCATTCGGTTGAGAAACTTAGAAATAAGTTAGGAATAGTTAGCCACCCTGAAATTCTAGACAAGTATTACTACAAAGAATTGCCTGATGGTGTAGATTCCATTAAGCCACCACCAAATCAATAGGGGTTATTTTGAAAATAAGAACTAAGCATGTTCTTTCACCTTCTATTCTTCGAAATGACCTGACCTAAAATTTGATTTTTGTGGTTTCCTACATCCCATTTGAATTCACATAAGGTTTGTGTCCTACACGAATCAAAGTGGACAACGGCACACTATGTTTCGTTCACCTAGCAATTCTTGACGAAACGGGCGACACGTTGGCGACACGTAGCGAAACATGGACGAAACATTAACGTGTCGCCAATGTTTCGTTTAACTATTCGCGGAATGATTCGCCATGTTTCGTCCAATAATTCTCCAAAACGAAGAAAATGATTCGTTATGAAACGTAATAGAAATGGTTTTGTCGGACAGTTCTTTAGGGGTGCTATATGAATTCGAAAAATAGGAGAGGTTACGAAGAGTTTTTAACCAGAAGGTATTAGCCAAAACATTAGAATTCCAATATTATTAATTGATGTTCTTCTTTCTTACAACTAGCACCTCATCATCTGAGAAATCCATCCATCCAAAATCATAGACATAATTCATTATTTTAGACTTAGAGTTAATGTAGTAATGGGTTACATATTTAAACTTGAACTTTTTTTCCTCTAATAACAATCTACTCAGTTTCTTTTGAGTTTGGGTCTTGCCCATCAGTTCTAGTAATATTGACCTGTTTCGGTGTAGGTGTCTATCTAAATTGTGAGCTTCTTTAGTTGTAACGGCTCTTAAGCTAACATGGTACAAATTCTTACACTTAATAGAGCAAAATACCTTGTCCTTTCTTCCAACCAATTTTGTCTTGCAAATTTTACATTTTGACATATTATGAAACGACTAATGAATTTATATGGCATAAAACTAAGTCATTAGGTCAAATATTACAATATCCGTTACTAACGGTTAAGAAACGTTTGTAAACGATTATAAGCATTTGTATTCGGGTTTTATTCAATTCCTTTCTTTTTATTTACCACTTATTAATAAGAAAAAGATGCAGCTTGTTATAGTGTACACCCCTCAGCCCAGAAGCCAACGGTTTAAACTCTATATTCCATATGCAATGGAAGATGATAGGAAATGGATAAAATCTCAAAATTCCTCTTTCTATCATCCCACTCAGAAGCTTTGGAGCTTAATAAACACAAAGGAAAACAAAAGGCTAATTGCCACAAGATTCAAAGGTCGCTTTACGGTTCAAGGTATTGATAATAAGATAGTTAAAAAACCAAAAGTAGTATTGGATGAATCGCAAAAGAACGCCATGGCTCTCTGTGAACAAAAGTTTATTTTAAAATCATTCAGTAGAGCCACTATTAAAAATTACTTAGGAGAACTAAGCTATTTCTTTAGTTTTTTTAAGTCTAGAGATTTTCGTGAAATCACAAAAGACGAGATTGAGTCATACGTTTATCATCTAAAAACGAAGTTTAAGATATCCGATAGCAAACAAAACATGGTGATAAATGCCATAAAGGCGTATTATGAGCATGTCTTAGGCAGGCCAAGGGAATACTATGACATTCAAAGACCCAATAAGTCGAAATCACTGCCAAATATATTTAGCAAAGAGGAAGTATTGAAGATTGTGACCGCACCTAAAAACATCAAGCACAAAGCGGTATTGCTCACCATTTACAGTGCTGGCCTTAGAATTAGCGAGGCTATTAACTTAAGAATAGCAGATATCCATAGTGATGAGGGTTACATTTTTGTAAAAGATTCCAAAGGTAAAAAAACGATACTATCACCAATTCTTCTAAAAGTATTAAGAATGTATTTTAAAGCTCATAGACCATCCTATTGGCTTTTTGAGGGGCAGGATGGACGACAATATTCAACAAAAAGTATCCAAAAAGTATTAAGAAATGCTATTGAGCTATCGGGTGCTAATCCATGGGGAACGGTACATACATTAAGGCATAGTTTTGCTACCGGCCGACGCTCGGGCATTTGCTGCAAGAAGGTGTTAATTTACGGTTAATTCAGTGAATGCTAGGTCACAGCATTAGCAAGACTACTGAGGTTTATACCCATGTTGTGCATCATTATAACCAATCACTAACCAATGATATAATTTTTTAGAAGAATACGTTATGAGGAAATTATTCTTGCAGTTATGGGGATTCTAATTGCACTTCAAATAGTAAATTAGCAGGTGAACAGTAAGAAAATAATATTGAAAAATATGAGAATCTTTATCCTGAATTTGATAAAGTATATATAAGGAGAATTAATATAACTTAGTACATTTATTGATAAATTGATTAGCATGGAGCAAAGTGATTCGGTATTAATTAAGATGGAAGTATACATTGAAAAGTGGAAATCCTCCCAAGATTGCCGTCATATATTTTTGAACTGTTATCGGCTAATGAGCGGTAATATGATGACAGCTGTTCAAAATGGAGAATTTCATGATTCAAATTGGGTGAATCAGTTACTTCATCGTTTTGCCGATTATTATTTTGAAAATTTAACCTGTTATGATTGTGGAGATCAAACCTCAAAAGTATGGCATTATGCTCATAAAGCTACATTGGATAACACTGTAGGTGAACTACAATCATTAATTTTAGGAGTTAATTCTCACATTAATTACGACTTGGTTTTGGCATTAGATGATTTATTACGACCTGAATGGGAAACCCTTTCCGAAACAAAACAAAGACAAAGGTATGAAGACCACTGTCACGTTAATCATGTTATCTCTGAAACCATTGATAGTGTTCAGGACATAATTTTAGAACCCTTAAGTCCTTCTCTTGCATGGATTGATTCTTTATTTGGGAGAATTGATGAATACTTAATATCAAAGCTTATTTCCCATTGGCGAGAGGAGGTCTGGGAAAATACCCAAATACTATTAAAAATTGAATCTGCCGATGAAAAAGAATCATTTCGTTTAAAACTTGAAAAGGAAGTGTTACAAAGGGGGAATTTAATAAGTATGCTTTAGGTAAAAGATTTAGCTTTTACAAGGAACCACTAATCAATGTTAAAGTTCTTTAGATAGATTCGATAAAAACTAAATCAACATTTGAAAAAACGAATTCACAACAATTAGGCTCGAATGCAGCGATTAAGGCTTTGGTTCATTTGAGTCCCGATAGCTATCGGGATTGAGCTCAAGCACTCAGACAATCCCTCCCGATAGCTATCGGGAGGGATTCAATGGAACTCGTTTGTTATTTGTGTTTTAAGAAGGAGTTTCTGTAGCCATAATTTCAATTGTGCTCCCTTGATTTCGCCTAAGCTTCCAGCTATTCCAGTCTTTTAAATACCCGTCTTTAGTAAAATGTCAGCTATAGACATAGCTCTCCCAGCTGAGTTTTTTTTTGAGCCATCATTTTTACTTTCTACCATTTTGTTAAGTTTGGTTTTATATGTCTTATGGTTCTCTTTCGGGTTCTAAGCTTCTAATCATTTTTAGTGTATTGCTTTTACCATTGATTTAGCTGAATGTCTAGTTTTTCTTCAGCTATTTCTTGCCAACTATAGTGTTTCTTTTCCAACTGTGCCTGTTTAAATTCAGTTTTGGCTTGATTTAATTCTTTGGCTTTGTTTTTAGACGCTAAAAATCGGTAATGACGTATTGTGGCAAAACCATGCGGGAAGGTACGCTCACTAAAGGTTGAAAATTTATTATGAGCAATTGGTTGTCTAAAAGTTGACTAGAATTCAAATAAAAAACCTCAACTATCTACTAATATGACAATTGAGGTTTACAAAGTGGAACTGCAAGGATTCTAACCCTAAGTTCGAACATGGCCCCTGTCGATCCTTTTAGATTTTTATTCGGTCTTGTTTTTCGTGATTGAGAAGCCGTCCGACGTACCTAACAATCCTTACCTCCGATACTATTTACTGGTAAGAAATCCGCCAGAAAACGCCTCGGCGTGCCGACACCTCTGGTTCTCTCGCGGCATAGGTTAGCAAGAGAGCGTCTTGGCGTTTAGTTCATCTAATCTAGCTCAAGCAGCCATGGTATACTGAGTATAGCTTCTTTTTGTTTAGAAGAATTTTTAAATGGAGGTTCTACTAACTCCATACATGCTTATACTCGCATGAGCTTCATGCCGTTAAAACCGGTCAACCCCATTGTGTTGCGTCCTATTATTGGTAATACGCTTCTAAAGTTCTCACTTATAAAGAAAGTATTAAATAGTGGGCTAATATTCCCAAAAGGATAGTAGGAGTAATGCTCATTAATGTACCTATAAGTACATATTCCATTTGTTTGGTTTCAGTGTCTTTGAATCGTTAGATAGCCCTATTTATGCTGCTGATGAATTTTTCAAATAATTCGTACAGCTATTAGGGGATTCCTTTTTCATTTTGTGCACTGATTTAGGACTAGTTCTATTGAAATGTTTATTTTTAATAATTCTATACAATCATTAAACATTCTTAAGGGTTAAAACCCAATTCAACCATGAATTTATCAATATTCAATACTCCTGAAGAAATGGGAGTGTCCGCTGGAAAAAGAGCAGCAGAAATCCTTAGAAATACAATTGCCGAACGCGGTGAAGCAAATATTATCCTAGCAACTGGTGCAAGTCAGTTTGATGTGCTTAAGCAAATACTCTCAGAAAAAAATATTGCTTGGGATAAAGTAACCATGTTCCATCTTGATGAATATTTAGGCTTGCCACTTTCCCACCCAGCAAGTTTTGGAAAGTACCTTTTGGATAGAGTCATTAATGTGATTAAACCAGGTTTTAAAAAAGTAGTATTGATTGATGGAGAAGTGGATGGCGAAAAAGAATGTCAGCGACTTGGTGAATTAATTAAACAACATCCTATTGATTTAGCATTCGTGGGTTTTGGCGAAAATGGACACTTAGCCTTTAATGATCCCCCAGCTGACTTTGAGACAGAAGAGCCTTACATAGTCGTGGATTTGGACGAAGCTTGTCGTCAGCAGCAGTTTGGCGAAGGTTGGTTTGAAAGTTTCGATGCTGTTCCAAAACAAGCTATTAGCATGTCTATAAAGCAAATAATGAAAACGAAGCATCTAATTTGTTCCGTTCCTGATACTAGAAAAGCTGAAGCAGCTAGAGATTGCTTGAATGGGGAAGTTACTAATCTTCATCCCGCCAGTATTTTACAAATTCATTCAAATTGTGAGTATTTCTTAGATAAGAATGCTGCGAGCCTTTTGCCTGAAAGCATTTTAGCCAAATCAAAAATAGTAAAGCATGTCGTCTAAAATCAAAATAATAAACGGCAAAGTAATCACGCCAATAGCAATTTTAGAACAAGCATCTGTTCTTGTTTCTGATGGTAAAATAATTGGAATAGAAAAGGGCAATCCAGCATTTCCAGAGGCCATAGAAATTGATGCCAAAGGCCAATACATTTCTCCTGGATTTATTGATATACACATCCATGGTGGCGGTGGCAGCGACTTTATGGATGGTACGCCAGAAGCCTTTTTAACCATTGCCGAAACCCATGCAAGATTTGGCACAACAGCCATGTTCCCAACTACCTTGACTGCTGAGCCAGAGGACTTGGAAGCAACTTTAAATTCATTTGAAAAAGCGAAACAGCAAAACAAGAAAGGGGCATCGCTTTTGGGAATCCATTTAGAAGGTCCATATTTCGCCATGAGTCAAAGGGGAGCTCAAGACCCACGATTTATCCGAAATCCTGATGAAAAAGAGTACAAAGAGCTTATTGCAAACTATAAAAGTATCAAAAGGTGGAGTGCTGCTCCAGAATTACCTGGTGCTATGGCGTTTGGAAAATACTTGACAGAAAACAATATTCTTGCTGCCATAGCACATACAGATGCCATTTATGAAGAAGCTGAAGAAGCATTTCATAATGGATATACTTTGGCAACTCACTTTTATTCTGCGATGCTTGGGGTTACACGTCGGAATACTTACCGCTATGCTGGTGTGGTAGAAGCTGGTTACCTAATAGATGACATGGATGTGGAGATTATTGCAGATGGCTCACATTTACCAGCCCCACTGCTAAAGCTTATTTACAAGATTAAAGGTCCAAAAAGAACAGCACTTATTACAGACAGTATGCGTGCCGCAGCCATGCCTGAAGGTAAATCTTTACTAGGAGGTTACAAAAACGGTGTGGAAGTACTGGTAGAGGAAGGCGTGGCCAAAATGCCAGACAAAAGTTCATTTGCAGGTAGTGTGTCTACATTTGATAGATTGGTTAGAACAATGCTCAACATGGCTGAAGTACCTATGCTGGAAACCATAGAAATGGCAAGTCTTACCCCAGCAAGAATCATGAAAGTTGATGCTCAAAAAGGCTCTTTAGAAGTTGGTAAAGATGCGGATATTCTGATTTTTGATGAGGGAATTAATATCAAAATGACCATGGTAGAAGGAAGGGTGGTTTATAGTTTATAAACCAACTTCTTTCAAACTAACCGATGCTCCTCCTTTTTTCTTGCTTTCGTCTGCCGCCATCATGAATGCACACATTTCAAGTGTCTCATTTTTGTCTACTGGTGGTATTCCACTTTCGAAGAAATTAATAATTTCGATTAAAAGTGGGTCATAGCCGTTATACGGACCAAGAGGGTTTATGCCGTTTTCGCCAAAAGCCATACCACCATAGTTTTGCTTCCCATTTTTAATGCCTCTAAAGGTACCTATACGCCCATCTTTCCAGATTCCAGTAACTACTTCTTGGTCTTCACCAATGGTTCTTTGTACACTTTCACAGCCAGTTCCCATGACGGTAAATAGCATTTCTACCCCATGTATTCCATACCAAAATAAATCTGGGTGAGTCTTTTCAAACTTCATTGGACTAAAGGTATCTGCTCCGGAAATTTTACCAATTGACCCATTTTTGATTTCCATCATTCCCGTGGCAAACCTTAATGAAGATGCCGAAAATATAGGGACATTATAATTTTCAGCTGCCTTAAAAATGGCTTGTGCATCTTTTAAAGATGCCGCAATGGGCTTGTCAATAAATGTTCTTTTCCCACTTTTGAATACCTCTACAGCTTGCTCTAGGTGCCTTCTTCCATCGTTTGTTTCTAATAAAACAACGTCCACTTTTTTCAATAGTTCGCTTATTGAGCTTACAATTTCAACGCCCATTTTCTTAACCTCTTCTATGTAGCCAGGGATTCTTTCTGTGCTAGAAACTATATCCAAACTACCTTGTGGATAGGCCGCAACCACGCTATAGCCCTTAAAAGCAGCATCTCCTCTATGAAGTGATTTGGTAAACGCTACCGAATGTGAAGTATCCAGGCCAATAATTCCAACACGCTTACCCTTCATACTATTTATATTAGTATTGGCCTTTTTTACAAATGACAAGCCAATACTTGCAGCTAAAACAGGTGCAAAAAAATCACGTCTTGTAAGTTTATTCATTTTGAAATTTTCCAAGTTCTAAATTGATGTCCTTTTATAGCGTAAAATACTAGGTAAAGATAAGCAGGGAAGAGCACCCAATAGGCTGACTTCACATCATAAAGATCAGCAAAATGGCCGTAAACCAGTGGCATAATAGCATTTCCGCAAAGCATCATTATTAAAATTGACGAGCCAAGTTTTGTGAATTTACCTAAACCATCTAATGCTAGTGGCCAAATGCCCGCCCAAATTAAGGAATTGGCTAAGCCCATTAAAACCAAAAACCAGATAGAAATATCAGCGTTTATGCCTAAAAACGCAACTTCACCTTTAGTGAAAATCACCAAAAGTGTCAAAGTCAAGCCTAATACCGTACAAAACCGAAGTGCAGTAACTTGAGATATAATTTTGGGCATTAATACTATTCCTAAAAGGTAACCACATATAGTGGTAGCCAGGGTATAAGATGGAAACACTTTGGCCTCCATTAACTGAATGTTCATGGACCCCGCATAACCAATAATAGTATCTATTGCGATTACTTGTGTACCCACGTGCATGAAAATCGCGACCGCTCCAAGTATTAAATGTGGGAATTGGAAAATACTTTTTTTAGCAGTCTGGTTATCAGCCGATACTTCTTTATCACCATCAGTGTCAATCTCCGGCAAAGGTGAAAAACGAATACCCAAACCCAATAAAAAGAGCACAATGCCCACTATTAAATAAGGTGTAACTACACGTTGAATGAGTTCGTCCAAGGCAGCAGCTCTATCTACCTCATTCATGCTCGCCAAATTTTGAAAAAGATCGCTATCCGTTGCTCTTAAAATTACCGCAGCAAAGATTAAAGGAGCAAGTATGCCTGCTGCTTTATTGCAAATACCCATAATACTGATTCGCTGGGCAGCTCGTTCTTTTGGACCTAGAATAGTGATATAAGGGTTTGCGGCAGTTTGTAATATGGCCAAACCGGCACCAAGCGTAAATAAGCCAATTAAAAAGATATAATAAGTACGACTATAAGCGGCAGGAATAAAGATAAATGCTCCTATGGACATGATCCAAAAACCAAGCATTATCCCTTTTTTAAATCCGACTCTTTGTAATAAAAAAGAAGCAGGAACTGAGATTAGGAAATAGGAAATATAAAAGGCAAAGGCAACTAAGTATGCCTGGAAATTGGTCAGTTCACAAGCTATTTTAAAATAAGGAATCAGAATAGCATTTATCCAAGAAACAAATCCAAATATGAAAAACATTACTGCGACTATTGCAATGGATATACGGGTTTCGTTTTTACTCAAAGAGCTTACCGCAACGGCTTCAGGCATTTATTAAGATTTACATGGTTGAATAATAAGTTTAAATATAGTCTAAAATGTTTAGTTTATTATCTGACATTCTTTAGTTATCCTGCTTAATCAGTCAATTAAGGCAGCTTTTTAATTTTAGACTTCGCTTTTTCAAAGAGAGGAAAAAGGCTTCCTTGAAGAGGGGATATCGGGCTAAATACGGGATGAAACCCAAATGAAAAGCCTCAACTACTTAATAATAAGGTGGTTGGTGTTTTGTCCTGTGGAGCTTCAGGAAGTTAGGGTGTAAAATGAGCTTTGGGTTCATGATTACATTGCAAATAGACCTCATTATTCTTTGGTAGATATTCCGGTTTAAAGTGAGCCACTTTTTAGGCTTTAATAATAGATAATTTGATAAATTCTTCCCAAAAAATCTGCATCTTAAAGACTAATAAATATTATGTATGTCGCTTAAATTGCTTAAATTCAATATATCTGAGATTTCAGTTATTTTTGAATGGCAAAAAAACAAGAATATGAAAACCCATAATAGCTTAGACCATTTATCTAACAATACACTTAAGGTTTTTTATCTGTGTTGTACTGCTGACAAGTTTGTAAATTATTGTGAGCCCTCTACAGTAAGCTTAGATAGAGTAGAATTAATCAAGACCAGACTGGCTTTCTTGGAGTCCAATATTCCAGAAGCAGAACTTGAAGCTAAGATATATTCATGTGATATAGATGTATCAGAGTTTATTAAGGAAGATGATATTGATTCTTCTGAGGTTAAGACCATTGGCGATTTGGTTTCTTATTTAAAATCTCATCCTATTTCAGACCCGAATCTTTTTATTGGTTATAATTCAATTAAGGTAAATAACAGGGACAGTGAATTAGTTAGAAACAGTTAAAGTATATGTGTTATGATGTTTCATATCAAATTAAAAAAGCTATTAAATATGGGGAGCATTATGGCTTAAACAAAACAGAGCTTAATTCCTTAAAGGATGAATTAAAGCAATACGAGGAATGGCCTGAAGCATATCATTTAAATGGTTTTGAGTTTCCTAAGCTCCCTATTATCACCAATACTAAACCTAAGGAAATTCAGTTTTTCACTTGGGGCTTAATTCCTTCTACATATAAAACTTTAGATTCTGCAAATAATATACGCAAGTACACTTTAAATGCAAGGGCAGAAACTCTTGATGAGAAGAAGTCTTTTAAGGAAGCCATTAAGGAAAATAGATGCTTGGTTCTTTTAGATGGCTTTTTTGAATATCATCATTTTAAAAGTAAAACATTTCCATTTTTTATTTCAAAGTCCAATGGTGAGCCCATAGTTATGGCAGGCATTTTTAATAAGGCTAACATAAATGGAGAAGTTATTGAAACTGTTAGTATTGTTACTACCAAGGCAAATGAAATGATGTCAAAAATTCATAATAATCCTAAACTGGAAGAGCCAAGAATGCCAGTCATTCTGGAAAAGAAGGATTATCTCAATTGGTTAGATGGGGATAATTATGAAAGTTTACTGAAACCTTTGCCTGATGGTCTCTTAAAGGCTCATACTGTTAAAAAAATCAGGACTAGATATGAGTCCATTAATGACCCAGAAGTAATAGATGAGTATTCTTATCCTGAGCTGCCTAAAGGCTATCATTCCATAAAGACAGAGAATGAACAATTTAGTTTGTTTTAAAAATATGTTTTATTTGATTTAATTGAAGAAGGTCAGCTTGAAGTTCCCCAAGATACTGGACAGTAAAATCAGTACAGTTACTTCAATTTCCACTCTAAAGTAGATTTAGGCCGCTTTATACATTAGAAAATCTCCCAATAGCTATCGGAACCGTAACTAAATTGCTTCAAATCAGTTTACTTCGTCAAGCTCAGCACAGGCTACACCCATTTAAACTCAATCACCATAGCCCTTCGATAAAAAGCTCAGTGTAAACCGCTGTGCTAATCTCGTTTAAATGTCTGATTTATTACACTTTAACTTCTCATAACGATTCCACAATGCATAATCCGGGTTAAAACATCTAAACACACTCGAGTGAAATAGGATTGTAACGGTCAAAACCTCGCATACTGACATGATTGATTTTCTATTACGGGTCTTCATACCATCGGAAATCAGTTTTTGACGAAAAGCGGGCTCAAAAACAATACAAAAATCATCAATAACACAGAATATTTAGGTAATTCTACTCCTCGAAATTATAAGTTAAAAGTGGGTTATGTTGTTGATATTTAGTATAGTAATATACTAAATCCTTCACTTACTTTATCTTTTTTTATAACTTTTCCAACATAGAGCTCAGGTTACAAAAATAAATAGCATTATTAAATGCTTTTTATTTCGATTTACTCGTTTTCAAAAACGTAAAAGGAACACAAATTTCGGGTAAGCATATACAGTTTTGACGAGCTAAATTTACAGTATAATCTGTTTTACACGAGTTTCCATTTAATAACCTAACTGAAAATATTTTATTTGGATCACTTGGATTCAATAGGTTATTTCTTAAAATACCATTCATAGGAATTGCGGATGGAACAGATGCATTGTTAGAATCAAATGTTAGAGATTCACTAATTTGGAACTGATCAGCATAGGTATATCCTGAAATTAATATTTGACCATCGTTTTTACTTTCTGAACCTAAACAGCCAGATGATTTACTCGTTACTGTTGCATTTGGCACATCGTTTATTGTCACTTGCTGTGTTTTACGTATGATGCAACCATCAACAGTTGTAATATCTACCGTATAAATTCCTTGGTCAGATATGTTTAGATTTGATATAGTCAGCTGACTTCCGCTATAGACACCTCTTGGAGTACTCCAAGTATAGCTGTTGCCTCCAAATGCTGTTAAGTTTAAAGAATCTTTAGTACAATAGATTGTTTTGCCGGCGATTTTCGGTGCTAGACACAAGACAAACTCATCGTCTTCACTTACATTCCCACTGAAATTACCAGGAGTGCTATCCTTATCTTGTTCATCTGCTGCAAATATTTCAGTTTTATTAGTGAAATTAAGACCTGAAATTTGTGTCTTTAATTTTGCATCAAATGTTACATTAATGCTATCCAAGCTATTGATTGCTGGAATGTTCCAAGTCAAGGTATTATTTAAATTAGTACCACCATTGCTTATATTGGCTATAGCTTCATAACCATTGGGTAAATAATCCTTTATTACCACGTTGCTTGCATTAGAATTTCCTCTGTTTTTTACTGACAATTTAAAAGTAACTGTTTCTCCTAAATTAGGATTTGTATTATTCACACTTTTCACCAATTCCAAATCTATTTCTTGGACATAAGGGTCCGTATAGTCTTCGTCGTCTTCGCTTTGATCACCATCATCATTATTGGGAGTAGAATCAGGGTCGTACTGGTCAGACTTGGTCACCTGAGCAGTATTCTTGTATTCATTGGCTGTGCCTGTTTGGGCTTTAACTTTGGCTGTAAAGCTGAAAGTGCTGTCTACTCCTGCAGCCAAACTGGCAATAGTCCAAGTGATAGTGTCATTAAAATAGACTCCACCTCCATTAATATTGCTTATGGTGTTATAGCCTAGGGGTAGGGCATCTTTTAAAGACACATTAGTTGCTCTATCAGGTCCCACATTATTTACTGTAATAGTAAACATAACTACGTCACCTACATTTGGCGAACTGTTGTTCGTAGCTTTGGTAAGACTCAAATCCGCCACTTGAGGTATAGCTGTCACACTCGATTGATCATCTTCCGTGCTAATGTTGTTATCAGGTGTAGAGTCAGGGTCGAATTGGTCAGAAGCAGTAACCTGAGCAATGTTTGTAAAACTAATTCCAGCACCGGGAGCATTTACCTTGGCTTTGTAAGAGAATATCAATGAATCTCCAGCTGCCAAAGTTAAACCCGTCCAGTTAATGGTATTTACTGTCAATATTCCACCACCACTGATGGTATTTATATTGCTGTAA
>NZ_JBSRVI010000173.1:0-20511 GCF_055134445.1 Arcticibacterium sp. | reverse complement strand
ATCTGAAGTTCATAGCTGTTGGCATTGGATACATTTGCTTTTATTATGGCAGTGGTATTAAAACAAACAAAGCTTCCTTCTAAATAAGGCTCAGTAGTAATATTTGGTGGAGATTGGCCGAATAATGAACCAGAAATTAGAAAAACAATTATAGACAGATATAAGACTTTCATGTATATATAAATGTGGATTCATCTACAATATAACATATATCATCTTAATAATTAGTCTTTTAACAGAAAAATCCAGTCTATCCTAGTGGATGACCAGATTTTTACTATTAACCCTAACCTAAATGAAAAAACCTCTTTCTTTTAATTTCTTCTATAATAATTAAGCCCCTTTCTAGAAGGTCTTTTTAGTATAGAATATAATCTATTTGCCACATACCCCAATAAGACAGGGACAGTAAGAAGCAATAAGATTTGTAGTAGTGTAAAAAACAACTCAGATGCACTCATATTTTTGTCGTTTAGATTCAATAATCAAATTACGTAACTATAACGAAAAAAGACCACGGGATTATTACCCTTTATTCGACCGAAAAATAAAAAAAAGAGCTCACTTTTGTATTTTATAAATAAAGTGTTGTATTTTAGAGGAGTACAGTTTATATATAGTGTGGGTAAAGATTACTCATATTAAATGGTTTAAAATAATAACCCGACTTTTTTGAAGTCGGGTTATATTTCAAAAACTAACTTTTTAAGATCCGCGGAATCCAAATTAAACCTGTTATCAAGGTCATTCTCATAAACCTTGGCTTTAAATTTTCAGTTGGGCACGCTACCAAAAACAACTAGATAATTTCATCAGCTAAACTACTTTTGACAGCGGTTCTTTAAATGGTCAATTAACTTATTGTTGGCTAAAGCAGTGAATAAAAAAATCTAATTTAATATTCCTGTAAACTAAGAGAGCCTTCACAATACACAAAATCCACATCCTAAAAGAACTCATAATGAGGTAATTGTGACTTATTTGGTTTCATTACGTCCAAAATTAAAGACTTCTTGCTACATCCTTGCTTCTTTTAACTGCACCTTTTGCAAGACTTATTAATTTATAACACTTAAATATCTGACACATGGAAAATCAACTACAAGGCTTTACGGATTCAAATTTCGGAGCACAGCTCTCCGGCATGATAGGCCCAGGACTTTTAAGAGCATTATCTGCTCTGCTAATCTTTTTTATCACCTGGGTGGTTGCTAAATTCATTTCAGGACTTATTACCAAACTTGTTCAAAAAGCCCCTTTTGACCAAAAAATGGTAGAGAAAGGAAACCCAAAACCCTCCCTACTTATTGGCAAACTGGTGCATTACCTGCTTCTGATAATGGGTTCACTTATAGCTCTGGAAATTCTCGGCGTAAGTAACGTTTTGGAACCGCTTAAAGACATGCTTTCTAAATTTATGCAGGCCGTCCCTCATATTATAGGTGCTGGTGTCATTGGTGTAATTGGCTACTATTTGGCTCAGTTTGTTTCAGAATTAGTTTCAATGGCGGGTGATGCCATTAATAACTATTCATCGAAATTAAACTTAGGAAACCTAGATTTAGGTAACATCTTAAAAAAGATTGTTTTCGTAATCATCTTCGTTCCCATATTAATGGTGGCTTTAGACTATCTTAAAATGGACATCATTACCGACCCGGCCAAGGTTCTTTTCACCAACTTACTTAGTGCCATACCTAGAATAATTTTAGCTGTCGTTATTATGGCTGTATTTTATTTCGTAGGAAAATATGTTGTGCAACTTTTAGAAGGGATTCTTGAAAATATTGGCATCAACGAATATGCTTCGAAATATAATGTAACTTCAATTACAGGGGAGAAAAAGCTTAGTTCCCTAGTCGGAAATGTCGCTACTTTCATGATACTACTTCTGGGTGCGACCACCGCAGCTGGTGAGTTGGAGTTTGAGGCTCTGACTAATATTTTAAATGACGTTTTAGTTCTAGCATCCAAAATTCTCTTTGGATTGGTCATCTTATTATTAGGAAATTTCTTAGCCAACATGGCATATAAATTCATCAATAAATCAGAGGAGAACGTGCTGATAGCAAATATTGCCAAGTATGTCATACTAGCCTTATTTATTGCTATATCCTTACGTCAAATGGGTATTGCCAATGAAATTGTTGAATTGGCATTCGGTCTTACCCTAGGAGCCATTGCTGTCGCATTTGCCCTTATGTTTGGTCTTGGTGGTAGAGAAGCAGCTGGTGAGCAGGTCCGTGATTTCTTTAAAAAATTCAAAAAATAACACTGCTAAATTTACCAAGAGTCACCTCAAGAATGAGGTGGCTTTTATTTTCATTATATATTACAAAAACATTTATCCTTAGTTATCATCTTCTATTTAAGCCAAAATTCGGTTATAAAAAATGATACTTTTTACGGTACTGAGAAAATTCATAAATTATTGACATCTCCTATTTGCAGTAAAAGGCAGAAAATTCTTATCTTAGAATAGACTCCTTTTAAAAGAGGCATAGTTATTACATCTCATACCATATCATCATGAACAAATCAGCATTAAAATTTGGATTAATTTCTGGTGGGATTCAGGCCACCCTAATGGCGATTTTTTCCCCTATAATGCTGTCTAAAGAATCTTCACTGGCTTCTTCGCAAATGGTTGGTTATATCAGCATGGCGGTGGCTTTATCTCTTATCTTTTTGGGAATAAAGGAGCACAAAATGAAAACGCTCGATGGTGAAATTACTTTTAAGCAAGCTTTGCAAACAGGAGCTTTAATTGCCATCATAAGTGCCCTAATTTATACGGTGGCTTGGATGATAATATCTGGATTAAACCCAGAGCTTAACGAAAGAATAGCCGACATGTACAAGAACGATTTGAACAGTAAAAAGCTTTCTCCTGAAGAATTGTCAAAAGCTTTATCGGACATTGAAAAATCAATGACCTATTACCAAAACCCATTTTACAAATTCGGAATCACCTTATTAGAAATACTACCCATGGGCCTTTTCATTAGCCTATTAGCCTCATGGATTCTTAGAACCAAAAAGGATTAGTACAGATAAATTTCATCAATAAATAACCATGCCTTCTGCCCTGCTCCCCCATGCCATTTTGGTAGTTTGTCAATGGGCTTACCTATTACTTTTATGAATTTATAAGACTTATCCAAAGTAAAGTTTACACCTTCATAAGTTACTTGACCCTGCTCCTGTAAAGATTCAGGGCTTTTTGTTCCTATTAGTTTTAAAGCGTTCCGATTATCTCCAGCCCAAACTTGAATTTCCTTGGGAGGCATGATATAACTCCCAGCACTTTTCAAATAACTCACGGTTAGTCCTTTGACTTTATCTTTTGAATTTGTTTTTAACAAAATCTCCGCATCACTTCCTTTAAAGCCTAACCAGGCAAAATCTTTAAAATTAGCTTTATCTCCTTGCTTTTGATCAATCACTGTACCGCTACCCACACCTGGGTATTGGCTATTGGTTGGGGCTAGCAACCAAGCAGTATCCGCTTTAAAACTGCTTCTAAAAAAAGCAAATTCTCTCATATCCGAAGCGTACCATCCATCTTTCGTGGCTAAGGTTTTCACCTTGGAAAAACCTTCAAATGGTATTTCGTCTTTATAAATTGTACCACTAACAGAATCTATCTTAGTCTGGTCAATAACGTACCTAATTTCAACATTCGAAAGTCCGTGTTTCAGCTGAGCTTTTTCACCTGCTTTTAGAATAACAGACTTGCTTAATAATGTCGGTGGATTGATTTTAAGCATGTCATCATCTGTAGGCACAAAACCTTTTGAAACAACAACTTTCTTATTTGATTTCTCAAAAGCATCTATATCCGCTACATCTAAGCCTGTGTTCCACACAAAAAGCTGTTGAAGAGCAGGGAACTTCGCCAGTTTCTGTAAACTTCCTTTTTCTAAAGCACAGCCACTCAAACTTAAGCTTACTAAATTTTTCAGCTTGGCTAAAACGTCAAGGTTCTTTCCCGTAATAGCTGAACTATTGAGTACCAATTTTTCCAAGTTTTCAAAGCCTGCAATCAAACTTAAGTCTTCATCTTTCACCGGCATTTTGGCAAGGTTTAACTCCACCAATTGTTCTGAAACCTTTTTTAAGTTTGACAAGGTAGCGGGGTCATATCTTTCCGTGACATAAAAATTGGCCTTCAAAGCGGGAGAGTTCAAAGCCAATGCCTCCACTGTACAAAATGGCGTTTTCACATCGGCTATCGTCTTTTCCGAAGCTGCAGAAAAATCGTATGTTTTTTCTTCTTTGCTCCCACTATACTGCTTCATAACCATTTGACGAAGTGAATCTCCCTCCGATAATTCTGCTAAACTTAATTCTGCTTTAGCTCCTTGGTTTATCCAACGCTCTAAAATGGCTATTTCTAAAGACGTTAACTGCGGTTTGCCTTTGGGTGGCATGTGTTTCTTATCTTCTAAAGGCAGCTTGGCACTTTTAATAATATGACTATTTAAAGCATCACCCGCAAGCCAAATTGGGCCATCTTCTCCGCCTTTCATAATTTTTGAAAGCGAAGCCATATTAAGCTCTCCTTTCATTTTTTTGTCGTTATGACAAGACAAGCATTTGGCTTCTAAAATAGGATTAATGGCTTCTGCAAAAATAGGGCCGTTAGGGTCGAAAGGCTTTTTGCTTTCTATTTGAAGCGGAGCTAAAACGTAATTGGCTCCATGTGTGATTTCTCCTCCTAAATGCCCCGTGATTAAGATAATAATGGCCGCAACTACGGTCAAGTGTTTGCTGTATCGCCAAGATTTCTCTAATGACATATACGCCACCCAGAGAATCAGACTGGATAAAATACCTAACCATTTATGCCACTTTAACTGCTCCGCAGAGTAACCAGCTTCTTGCCCTAAAAAAAAGCCAAAAAGGGCCGTAAAGGCGGCGGAAAAGGCAGAAACAAGAAAAAGGAATATAAGAAGATCGTCTAGCTTGGTTTCCTTGAAAAACTTAGCTCCTAGGTGTAAAAAAGCGGCCACAAAAAAAACGCCAATAGGAAAATGTAACAACAGTGGATGCACCCTTCCTAAAGAAGCAAAAATGAGTGGCAAATCTACCTTTGACTCAAAAATCAACAAAAAAACGAGCATCACATTGAGCACAATCAATATGGGCGAAGCAACTTTCTGAACTCTATTCATTTACCAAACACTCGTTTGTTTTACGATATAATATCATTAATAACCTTACCTGCTACATCTGTCAGTCGGTATCTTCTGCCTAGATGTTTATACGTTAATTGTTCGTGGTCTAAACCCATTTGATTTAACACTGTGGCATGAAAATCATTAACATGAACTGGGTCTTTTATAATGTTGTATCCCAACTCGTCTGTTTCGCCGTAAACCATTCCCGGCTTAATACCTCCACCTGCCATCCATATACTATAGGCTCTTGGGTGATGGTCTCTACCATAATTATCTTCTGTAAATCCTCCTTGACAATAGTTGGTTCTTCCGAACTCTCCTCCCCAAATCACCAAAGTTTCATCTAACATTCCTCGCTGTTTCAGGTCCGTTACCAGTGCAGCCGATGCTCTATCTACCTCTTCTGCTTGTAAGGCCATTTCATTGGGCAAGTTTCCGTGCTGGTCCCAGCCTTGATGATATAGCTGAACAAAACGTACTCCTGATTCTGAAAGCTTTCTTGCCAAAAGGGCATTAGCCGCATAAGTACCTGGCACCAAACACTCTGGTCCATACATTTTTATGGTAGCATCAGATTCCTTAGAAAGGTCCGTTAATTCTGGCACAGCAGTTTGCATACGGTATGCCATTTCATACTGTTGCACTTTAGCTTGCACCTCTGGATCACCATTTTTATCAAAACCCATATGGTTTAGCTCCGCCAATTTGTCCAACATCTTTCTACGAGATGCCTTGCTCATGGCGTCTGGGTCGTTCAAATATAAAATTGGATCTTCACCGCTGCTAAAAAGAACTCCTTGGTGCGTAGAATCTAAAAATCCATTGGACCACAGTTTAGAATAAACTCCTTGTCCGTTTCCTCTTCCTCTAGAAAGAAGTACCGTAAAAGCAGGTAAATTTTGATTCTCACTTCCAAGTCCATAGCTCATCCAAGCACCCATACTTGGCCTGTTCCCTATCTGAGAACCTGTCTGCATAAAAGTAAGAGCTGGATCATGGTTTATAGCCTCTGTGTTCAAGGAACGAACAATACATATATCATCGGCTATTTTGGCAATGTTTGGAAACAGATCACTTATCCAAGCTCCAGATTTTCCGTATTGTTTGAAATCATAATAAGATCCCACCAAAGGAAACTTACTTTGACCAGAACTCATTCCCGTTAACCTTTGCCCATTTCGGATAGATTCTGGTAAATCTTGACCTGCCATTAGGTTGAGCTTGGGCTTATAATCAAAACTTTCTAACTGGCTAGGAGCACCATTTTGAAAAAGATAAATGACTCTTTTAGCCTTAGGGGCAAAATGCGGGATTCCAACAGGCAAACCCTCAGTAAGCCCTTTACCACCTTTAAATAAATCTGGCATCAATAAAGAACCAAGAGCTATCCCTCCAATTCCTGCGGCGGCTTTTCCTAAGAAATGCCTCCGATTAACGTTCATCCTGTTATTTATAAAATCTTTATCCATAATTTATACTTTAGTGATGGCCTCCTCCATATTATACATCAGCTGAATGCAAGTCATCAAGGCCGCCTTTTCAGCCGTTTTTACCCCAATATTATTCTTATACTCTCCTACCTTCAGCGTCTCTTTAGCCTTAGCAGGATTTTCTTTAAAGAAGGCCAACTCTTCCTCAAAAAATTCTTCCAATAGGTCAAGCTCCTTTTCCTCTCCATTCCTACAAAGTATCATTCGGAATGCCGTCGCTAATTTATCCTTTGCATTTTCATCCACCAGTTTTTCAGACAACACTCTAGCAGCCTCCAAAACCGTAGGATTATTCAACATAGCCAGTGCTTGCAATGGTGTGTTGGTCGTAATTCTTTGAACCTCACACTGGTCTCTATTGCTGGAGTCAAAAATCAACATGGATGGTGGTGGTACAGTCCTTTTAATAAAGACGTACATTCCTCTTCTATACAAATCATCTCCATGGTCTTGTACATATTTGGCCAAAACTCCTCTCCCAGAAGTAGCCCCCTCCCAAATACCATCGGGCTGATATGCTTTAATGCTCGGCCCACCTATTTCGTCGTTCAGTAAACCGGAACTTGACAGTACCAAATCATTGACCAACTCTGCCGAAACGCGTCCTCTGCTACTCCTAGCTAAGTAAATATTGGTAGGGTCTGTCTGAAGATGTTTCTTCTCCACTTTAGAAGACTGCTGATAAGTGGCAGTCATCACTATTTGCTTCACTAATCTTTTAATGTTCCATCCATTTTCTTGGAAATCTACTGCCAACCAATCTAACAGTTCTGGGTGAGAAGGCAAATCTCCTTGCATGCCAAAATCTCCCGCAGTTCTTACTATTCCCATACCAAAAAACTGTTGCCAAATTCTATTGACATAAACCCTCGCGGTCAAAGGATTCTCTTTATCTATCAGCCATTTCGACAAACCAAGTCTGTTTGGAGTGAATTTAGTCGTGTCAAAATCCAAGATACTTTTTGGCAAGCCAAAAGGAACCTCTTCTCCATGTGCGTCATAATTTCCTCTTTCTAATAAATAAGTAGGGCGGAACTTGTCTTGGTCTTCCATGACCATAACCTCAAGTTTTACCGTATCTTTTTTATTGATAAACTTAAAAATATCTTTCACCTCTTTATTGGTAATTTCCATTTTGGGCGGATCTGCCAATGATGCCAATGTAATATCCCCAACCAATCCTTTCTCTGGAACCTGGTTAAAAAAAGCGAAAGAACTGTAATATTCCTTCTGTGAAATAGGGTCATATTTATGGTCGTGGCAGTGAGCACATTCAAAAGTCAAAGCCAAGAAGCTTTTGCCGAAAGTATTCACCCTGTCTGTCACATATTCTATTCTATATTCCTCATCAATCACCCCTCCTTCTTGGGTAATCTTATGATTTCTGTTAAAGCCTGTAGCCAAAATAGATTCTTTGGAAGGCTTGTCAATCAAATCTCCAGCTAGCTGCCACTGCAAAAATTTATCGTAAGAATAGTTTTCATTGAACGCATGAATCACCCAGTCTCTCCATGGCCACATCGTTCTCAGACCATCATCTTGGTATCCATGGGAATCGGCATACCTGGCTACATCCAGCCAAGGAAGAGCCATTCGTTCTCCATAATGTTTACTTTTCAAAAGCTCATCCACTACTTTTTCGAAAGCACCTTCGGAATCATCTGCCAAGAAGTTTTCTTGTGCCTCAATGCTTGGTGGCAAACCTATCAAATCCAGATATACACGTTTCAATAATTGTTCTTTTGACGCCTCCTCACTGGGAGAAAGGCCTTTTTCTTTCATTTTGGCATAGACAAAATAATCCAGTTCATTATGAACCCAATCTTTATCTGCCTTAGGCAATTCAGATTTTTCAGGAACAATAAACGCCCAGTGAGGCTTGTACTCCGCCCCTTGCTCTATCCATTTTTTAATCAGCTTAATTTCAAATTCACTTAATTTCAAATTTGATTCCACTGGGGGCATCATTTCCGTGCTATCCTCAGCTATTATACGCTGATAAACAGCCGAAAGCTTGGGTTTTCCTGGAACCAAGGCATGTGCGTCTGGCGAATCTTTCAGAGCAGCGAAAGCACCTTCGGGCGTATCTAAACGCAAGTCGGCCTCACGGGTATTGGCATCCGGGCCATGGCACTTAAAGCATCTATCTGAAAGAATAGGTCTTATATGGAAATTAAAATCGACTCTATCAGGAATCGTAGTCTCTGCTGCTTCGGAAGAGTTACAGGACTCAAAAACGGCTATACTTATGCACAGGCCAAAGGCCAGTAAGGCAAATTTTATCTTTACGTTCATAAATCTGGTTGAATAAAGGCAATTAAGCCTAGATAACAAATATAGCTTTTTGAGTAATAAAAAGAAACTGTTAAAATCTTAACTAACCAACTTAGCCAGATAAAAAGACTTAATAAAAGCTATTTAACCTAAAAAACTAAAATGAAGATGATTAGATTATACCTCCAATTGCCAAGAAAGGTCAAATGTAGGGTTGGTAAGACAAGATTTGGAACATAAACCTTGCTATTCCGTTTTTCTTAGTTAAGTATGAGCTGTGAATGATTACGTATTTCCCATTTTATCTAAAAACCAGCACTATTCACAATGGGATGGATAAAGTAGATAGAAAAGTGAACAACAGCCTTCAACTTTTGGGTAAAAGATCTAAAATCACAACTTCCTTATCATCCCTTGTTGCAATACATAGCTTTGCTACAGGCCTATCACAACTTGGATAATCCACTTCGGTTATAGCTAATATGACGGAGTACAAAACCGAGACCATCACTAAATTGCACTTGGATAGCTTCAAGAATACGGTATTTTATGAAGCTCGTTTGAAGCTTTAATTCTATGCATTAAAAATAAGTCTAGTCTTTAAGTATTAACTCAAAAACCTCAGAGCCTAGAAAAAGGAAGACCCATAAGTAAAAGGAGGCTGTCTCTCTCTTTTGAAACAGCCCCTCTTACCTAGCTTGAAGCTTTAAATACAATCTGAAGTATAATTCAACATATAAAGGCTTTAAGAATGTTTATGTTCAGTAGTAGGTAGCCCCTGGTCGGATTTTAGAAAAATTAAAACAAAAAAGACCTCATTTAACTGTTTCTATTTCGGGGTTAATCTTTCGCAAAAAACTGAGTCTATTCTCCTTTTGGAGCAGGCCAGTTGTTAACCAGTTCGGCTCCAGTAGATTTTAATTGAGCTTCAAGTTTCTTTCTGAATACTTTTAGTTCATCACTATATTCCGAGCGTAAAGCAAGATTTATAAGCTCCTTTGGATCTCGATTTAGGTCATACAACTCCTCTATTTCATTCTCCCTCAAAGTTCGTATATATTTGAACTTGCCGTCTCGTAATGAAATCCACCAGTCTATCCCTTGATTAGGAAGGGTGTCTGTAATCCCGGTGGCTGTTTCTGCTCCAAACTTCATACTAAAGTTTTCTAAGACAACGGGGCGGTTCCAATCATTTTCTGGGTTTTTAATTAAAGGGATGAGGCTTTTCCCATTCATTTGCCAGGGCAATTTTATATTCGCTAGCTCAAAAAAAGTAGGAATTAAGTCAAGGCCTTGAACAGGAATACGACAAACTTTCCCTTCTGTTTCTTGAGGAAGTTTAATGATCAATGGTGTCCTAATATTGTCATCGTACGGTGCTACTTTAATGGTCATTCCATGATGCCCCATGGCCAAGCCTTGATCCGAAGTGAAAACAACCACTGTATTTTCTAAGGCACCTGTTCTTCTTAAGGTCTCCATAATTTCTCCTACTCCTTCGTCTATAGATAATGCGGCACTTTGGTATTTCTGCACAAGCTTAGGCAAAGGCAGTCCAAGACGATGAGAAATGGGAACACCTTCTGCATCAGGTGAAAGCATGGCATAATTTTGCATGTAGGTGGGTTTGGTAGGTCTTGGCGGAAAAACATCTTTAGGAATTTCAACTGGTTCTGCTTCATCATAAGCTCCTAAGTGTCTGTTGGCAGGAGTATGAGGAGCATGAATGCCATCATAACAAAGCCATAATACCCAAGGTTTATCGTGCGATTTTTCAATAAAATCCTTCGCATATTTCGTATAGTTATCTGTTGAATACCCTCCAACAGCCTGATAATCGCCCCCATCAAATCTTAATTTCTGGTCGCTGTAATAATCCCCAGCTTTCTTAGGCTCTGAATGATTCCAAACTATAGAATGATCCCAGACTGTGCCATGTCCATATTCGGCCCCTAAATGCCATTTCCCTATTAATGCTGTGGTATAACCATTCTCTCTAAAAACGCTAGGCCACATACGGAATTCATCAGGATTGTGCTGAATATCTGGGTATTTTGAAAAATCAATCCCGTTGATATTATGTAGCATCTTGCCTGTCATCATCATGGCTCTTGCGGGAGCACACCAAGGGCCTACATATGAATCTGTAAAGCGAATACCATTTGCTGCCAGCCTGTCAATATTAGGAGTACTAGCAAAGGCCTCTGCGTCTTCATAGCAAGAGACAGTTCTGTGAGATTGGTCATCGGTAAAAATGAACAATATATTGGGTGCAGTTTTCTTTTTTTGTTTTGGAAAAAATGAAAATGTTGCCAGACAAGTGACTAGCAACATTCCATTTACAAACCTATTCATTATACTATTTCTTTATTAATTCAACATCTACAAAGCTTGGCCCCATAGGTAAGCGATCTATTTTAAGAAAAGCATGAAGATTACCCACTCCTTCAGGTAAGCTTATACTGTCAAAAACGGCCTTATTTTGCCCTTTCCGTACAGGCATTTCAACATTCACTTCATTGTATTTAAAATGAGCTGTTCCGTCCTCCCTTAATTCAGGAAAATGCATAACCACACGATAGTTTTTAGCTTCAGAATGAACTCTCCAGTAACCTAAAGTGCCTATTTGACTACCTGAAAGTGCCCTTAATCCTCCCCAATCAAACTTCGATAAGTTTACATTAGGCTGGCTTTTAGTGCCAATATGAATTCTTTGTATTCCTTTTCCCTCTCTCTCTTCTGTTACTTTGTCAAAGAAATCCTCATATTTTCTCAGTAAATCTTCTACTATTTCTGGATATTTTTTTGCCAAATTGATTCGCTCACTTGGATCGTTCTCTACATCATAAAGTTCTAATCTCGCCAGAACATTCTTCAATTCTGCATCTTTTGGTTGATACAAAATATTGTGAGGGTCATCTTGAGGTGCTACTAACTTATACTTTTGAGTACGGACTGCAAAATGCATGTATTTGAAAGAAACTGGTCCGCCATGTAATTGAACAAAAAATGCATCTTCCTCATTATTATATGCTTTTCCTTGCCAAAGAGGTAATAAGGACTGCCCATCCAAGTCTAAATCTTTTGGAATTGGAATTTGACATGCCTCTAAAATAGTTGGCAAAATATCTATTACCCTTCCCATTGAATTCACTTTTGAATCGGTCTGTATTTTACCAGGCCAACTCACGAAAAAAGGCACCCTTATACCACTTTCATAAACACTTGTTTTTGTGCCACGAAGGTTAGCCACCCATCGGCCAGGATAAACGTCATTTTTGGTTCGTCTATCTCTAGGACCATTATCCGACATGAATATAACAATGGTGTTTTTTTCAATCCCTAATTCTTTGAGTTTAGCTAATACACGACCTACATTTGAATCTATGTTATCTATCATACCATAGGTTAAAGCATTATCTTCATGAAGACCTTTATCTCGATAAGGTTGTGCACGCCAATCAGGCACCTCTAGAGGGAAATGAGGTAAATTAGTAGCCAAATAAGCCAAAAAAGGCTTGCCTTTGGACTGACCTATAAAATCTAAAGCGGCGTCTGTAAAAATATCGTCACAATAGCCCTTCATTTTTTTCGAGACATTATTATGCTCCAGTATAGGATCAAAATAGCTATTCCCTTCTGGTCCAGCCGCTTGTCCTATCCCTCCGCCCTTATGAACCAAGGCTTCTTGGAAGCCTTGATCTGTAGGACGCATTGGATAATTATCTCCCAAATGCCATTTCCCAAAAATACCGGTACGATAACCATTACCACCTAATATTTCTGCAATTGTTTGTTCCGAAGTATTCATCAAATGTTCCACTTGAGTAACGCCAATGACCCCCGTACGAAATGGATAACGACCTGTCAACAATCCTGCTCTTGTAGGCGAACAACTGGGATAAGTAAAGAAATGTGTCATTTCCACTCCTTTCTGCCCAATGGACTCAATATTTGGTGTTTGTAAATCTCGATTTCCGTGAGAACCAATATCACCATATCCTTGATCATCAGACATCATAATAATGACATTTGGTCTTTCTTGGCCATAGATTTCATTATTCCATGCCAGAATACTTAACAAAATGATAGTTTGAAAAAACTTAAAATTAAAGCGACTCCATGAGTTATATCTATTCTGTATTGTTATCATAGTTTGTATTTTTTTAGTAACCAGCAACTTGCTGAATTTTTGGGTTAGCGTCAATTTCAACTTGGGGAATCGGGTAGCGTATCATGCTTTCTTTGGCATTGACTTTTCCACGTGCTTTTGCTTGAGAAACCCAAGTACCGTTACGTATCAAATCCTCTCTTCTTTTGGCTTCTGTGAAAAACTCCCAAGCCCTTTCTTTGGTATTTATATAATCTCGGAGTGCATCTTTTGTGGCGAAAGAGGCAAGTGTAATCGGAGTTGCATTGGCTCTATTCCTCACTTGATTGATGAGATCAATTGACCTTGCATTCGGGCCATTCATTTCATTTAATGCCTCTGCCAAGGAGATTAATATATCTGCATAGCGAACTATAGGAAAGTCATTGCCATGGCCTCCTTGGGTAGCAAGAGGATCCTGTATAAACTTAGCCGAAACTGATTTATTTATTGGTTTTTCCTTAGTGCCAAGTAATACGACAAATTGTCCATTAGTATCCCTATGTTCAGTAATAAACATTTTACGACGGTCATCCTTACTTTCAAAAGAGTTAATGAATGAATCATACGTTTGTGTATTTGCACCAAAATTTCCTCCTGGTATATAAGCATACCGATCTGGTAACATGGTTACTGGAATGATATTATTCCTATTCACATTGACACAGGGATCCACAAATATGAACTCCTTATTTCTTTCCCTATCGACACTAAAAAGTGAAGTAATATCCGGCTCCAATTGATAATATTTCAAATTCATCAATTGCTCTGCAGCAGTGACAGACTTCTGCCAATTTTTAGTGTTTAAATAAAATTTAGTTAGTATTCCAAGAGCAGCACCCTTGTTAGCTCTTCCATAAGACTTTTCTTGTCCAGGATTTGGTAATTCAGGAACTACCGCCTCCAACTCATCTGAAATGAATTTAAGAAAAGCGGCTTCTTCACCTTGCCCATTCTTTAAGTTCTCGGGTGTGAGACTTTTAGTAAATAATGGCACATTTCCGTACCAGCCATAAAGATAATCATACGCCATAGCACGAATAAAACGGGCTTCTGCCGTAACCAGTTTTTTATAGCTTTCTGTGCTGTTAACGTTTTGAACTTCATCCAAGATTAGATTGGCATCTCTAATGGCCTGATACATCTTGTTCCAAGGTGGCTCACCCTGTAAGAAATCACTAGGTGTCCACACCCAATCCATATATTTTACGGCATTCCGATTAAGCGAACCACCTTGCTGCCATGTAATATCGGAGGGCCATTCAGACATATATATTTTGGTAACCATTTCCTGATTAGCAAACTGAAGACCACCGTAGGCCGAAAATAAAAGGGCGTCCATTCCCTTTTCCGTTACCAAAAGAGTTTCAGGGTTAAGCTGACTTGCAGGTACTTCTACCAATTGATCATGACAGCTACTGATGAACATAGAACCGATGCTTAGCATCAATATTTTTGCAAAATTATCTTTCATGTTTTTGTTATTTAGAGAATACGTAACACCATTCTTTTAGAAACCTACATTTAATCCCAAGCTGTAAGTTCGGGCCATTGGGTAAGCATTGTAGTCAACTACAATTCCACTTCGACCTAAAGAGCTCACTTCAGGATCAAAACCAAGATATTTGGTGAAAGTGTACAGGTTTTGTGCACTCAGATTAATGGATGCGGCTCTTATCCATTTTAGTTTTACTGTCGGGAGATTATAACTTAATTGCACACTTCTAATACGCAAGAAAGAATTATCCAGAATTATTAAACTGTTACCTTCTGGCACCCCATAAGTAGAAGGGTTTACAGACGACGGCCAAGTGTTAGAGGGGTTTGTAGGTGTCCAGCGATTCAAAATAGGTTCTGCAAGTCGATTGATAGGCGTATTTGCAGGATAAAGTGAAAGCATCAAATTATTATTTAAAACACTGGAACCTTGCTGACCTTGTAGGAAGACATCCAATTGAAAATCACCATAACTAAAGTTATTACTTAAACCATAAGTGAACTTCGGAAACGGTGAGCCTAGTACCGTGCGGTCATTATTATCAATAATACCATCCTTATTAATGTCGGCATAAATAGGATTCCCTGGCTTTGCTCCCGCAGCTGGCGTGGGAGTAGTTTTAATTTGTTCTTCATCCTGAAAAATTCCAATAACTTTATGTCCATAATAAGAATACAAAGCTTCACCTGGTCTTACCAAGGCAAATTGTGACGTAAAGGCTACTTCACCTGCAATAATTTCTTCAATATCTCCTCCTAAGCTTAAAACCTCATTTTTGATTTTAGTGAAATTAAATCCAGATTTCCATTTTAGTTTTCCTGTGAGATTTTCAGTTTCCAGCATAAATTCAAGTCCTTTATTTCGGACGGAACCGACGTTGGATAATACCGTTTGAAAACCTGTTGACACAGGAAGCGGAAGGTTTAAAAGTAGGTCTTTCGTGTTCTTGGCAAAATAATCAACAGAGCCTCTTATTCTATTGTTGACTATACCAAAGTCGATACCGAAGTTGGTTTGTTCCGTAGTTTCCCATTTCAAGTCAGGATTCGGAAGACGAGCAGGAGAGGCTGTAGCTGTGAGTTTATTATCTATTACCGCAACCCCACCTGTAAAAGTACCTAATGATGCAAAATTGTCAATCTCTTGATTTCCAGTCTGTCCCCAACTAGCCCTTACTTTTAGTTGATCAAAAAAACCAAGATCCGAAATAAAGTCTTCATTTTCAAGACGATACCCCAATGCCACCGAAGGAAAGAAACCAAACTTATTATTTGCACCAAAACGTGAAGAGCCATCGACTCTATAGGATGCAGTCAACAATAATTTATCTTTAAAATTATAGTTGATGCGACTTAGATATGACAACAAGGTGTTGTCTGATAAATTACTTCTGAGCACTGCCGTAGCTGGATCCCCAAGGCCTAAATTATTAGTGGTTGTTAAGTCAGAGGAGAAATTAGAAATATCTCCACTAAAAGTTCTATTGTCAAAACTTTGAAATGTATAGCCCACAAGCACACCTATTGTATGGCTTTCATGAAGTTTTTTATTATAGAACAAGGTACCTTCAAACAATGAACTATTTCTTTCAAGCGTAGCAATCGAAGCGTTTGATATTCCAAGAGTTCTTCGCAAAGTACTTGGAATGTAGGTGTCTCTTCTTTGATTTTGTCTATCAGCTCCGAAGTATACTTTTCCTGTTAAACCATCTATTATCTCATATTCAGCAAAAGTGTTGAGTAAAATCCTGTTTGTTACAGCATTGTTGTCAATTAAATTAGAGATGGCAACGGCATTATCAAGATTTGGTAAAGTACTTGATTCCGTATAATTCCCATTACTATCGTAAATCGGTTTTGTAGGTTCAAAGTCAATTGCAGAATTAATAACACCTGCGTTAGTTACAGTTCCTTGACCATATGAAACAAATTCATCCTTTACTAAACTTCCATTTGTGTTAATTCCAAATTTGAGCTTCTTTCCGATGGTCTGGTTCAGATTTAGACGGAAAATATATTTATTAATTCCTGAATTTTGAATAATCCCTTTTTGGTCAAAGTAGTTAAGGGAGGAATAGTATTGCGTATTGTTTTGAGTCCCTTTTACAGTCAATGCGTGGCTGTTGATTGGAGCTCGACGAAAGATTTCATTTTGCCAATCCGTATCTACTCCGGATGATCTAATTTCGGCTATTTGCTGCTCGGAATAAACAGGGTTTTGACCCTGTGCCACACTAATTTCATTAATCGCTTGGATGTATTCTTCACTATTCATCACGTCCAATTTGTTTGCCACAGTTTGGGTGGATGTATATAGATTATAGTCAACTTCAAGTCCACCACCCTTAGAGCCTTTTTTTGTGGTGATCAAAATAACACCGTTTGCACCTCTTGAACCATATATAGCTGTAGCTGATGCATCTTTTAGTATTTCAATCGACTCGATATCAGCTGGATTTAATGAATTTAAAGGGTTTCTAGGTGAGTTATTTTGTGCTATTTTCCCTCCAGGGGAAGAGCTTAAAAGCGGAGAGTTATCTATGGGAAATCCATCAATTACATATAGTGGGTCATTACCCGCAGTAATGGAACTACTTCCTCTAACCCGAACAGAAAAGCCTCCACCAGGTTCACCGTTAGATTGTGTAACTTGAACACCAGGGGCACGACCCACCAATAGTTGATCGGCTGAAACTATCGCACCTTTATTGAAATTCTTTTCACCAAGCGATACAACCGAACCCGTCAAATCACTTTTCTTCTGGGTACCATACCCAACAACCACTATTTCTTCAAGTGCTTTGAGATCTGATTTAAGTGAAATGTCAATAATAGTCTTATTACCTACCACTATCTCCTGAGCTTCATAACCTACAAAACTAAAAATCAATGAAGCTGTATTGTCTGGAACTTGGATGGAATAGGAGCCATTGACATCAGAAGTCGTACCACGTGTTGTTCCCTTGACTATGATACTTACACCAGGTATGAGTTCTCCACTTTCGTCAGAAACCGTTCCTTTAACAGTGATATCAGCAGTTTTAATAGTTAGGTATTTAGGTATTATAATTTCTGGCCTCTCTATTTCCACAAACTTTCTTTCCAGACCCTTGCGTAAAACTATACGCTTGCTTACTTCCGAAAAATTGAGATTTAGTGGCTTAAGAATATGTGAGAGAACATTAATAAGAGGTTCATTTTCCGCTTTAATATTAACTTTCTCTTTCATTTCCTCCATTCTAGATCTATAAGAAAACTTCACATTTGTTTCGTTTTCAATATAAGTCAAGGCATTCTCGAGGCTGACATTAGAAAGTGACAGGGTCACTTTCGTGTCCAATAACTCTTGCCCATTAACAGGGGTGGCGAAAGAAAGGCTCACCATTGAGAGTAAAAGCACTATTTGTATTAGGGAAATCTTCAAGATCTTATACAGTAAGCCGTTATTAAATAAACATTTTTCCATACTTTTGAGTGTTAAGGTTATACTTCGTTATTAGGTATTTTCTTACATTTCCCGAAACCTTTGCAGAGGTTAATTCGGAAAACTTGGCGTCGAAAATGTAATTTCATTTCGACGCTTTTTTTGTATTTTTTTTACATAGGCATTAATTGGTTTAATTACATCCTTCAGAAATAATATTAATTTGGTCGCCATTCATCTCAAAACGAGAGTTTCCACCTATACTTTCGCAAATAATTTTAAGCTTTTCAGGCAATGGTACATCGCTTAAAGAAGTGGTGAGGTAGCATGAGCGTAAAAGTTCAGGAGAAAAGTTCACCTCCACATCATATGCTTGTTCTATGGTCTTGAAAATTTGTTGTACAGGAATATCCTTGAAATCAAAACTCAAATGCTCTATACTACTTTTAGCTTCCAAAATGGATTTATCCAAAGTAATATCTTCTATTTTTTCAAATTCAAGCTTCTTTTTAAAAAAACGTGCAGCCTGATTTGGTAGTAAGGTTAAATCTTCTTTTACGTCATTTTCTATGGCATGAACCGAACTGACTTTCACTATTCCTGTGCGAACAGAGACTTCAACATTAGACTGCTCTATACGGGCTTTAACCCTGAAACTAGTACCGTAAACTTGGGTAACTACCTCATTAGAGTATACGTAAAAAGGTTTTTCCGGATCGTGACTGATTTCGAAAAAAGCATCCCCTGATAAGTATACCTTGCGATCTATATGACTAAACTTTTTAGGATAGCTAAGTTTACTTTTAGGCTGTAGCAATACAGAGCTGGCATCGGCGAGCGTAATTAATTGAGGTTTATCAGAATTATTTATTTGTTCTATGAGGCCATCCGAATTTTGTTCTACTAAATGATTCCCAACTTGCTCTAAAAGGTTTTGAATATGATGATACCCCAAGAAGATAGTGCCAAACAGAAATACTGCAGCGGCTGCTTTAAACCATGCTCTATGAAGCCATTTTTTTGAAACTTGAATCGTCTTTTTGCTCCGTATTTTTTCAAGAGTTTTCGCCAATTCTTCATTTAATACCGACTCGGACATTGATTTCTCCGAAAATTTCATTGCTAAGACCCAAACTCTAGCTTCTTCTACCAACTTTGCACGCCCAGCACTCTCAAGAGTCCACTGTTCCCAATAGTCATTATTCTCCCGAAACCTCACCCACCTCTTAAATGATTCGTCTTCCAGTAAATCCTCTATAGTATTATAACTATTCTTCATCCTCATGATCTTGTTTTCAATAACAGAGAGATGAGTTTCAAAATTTGGTACTCACTTAATGGTACTTTTTTTTGAAATACTTTTAATTTAAGTAGAAGCAGAGGGGTATAAGTAAAGGAAGCGATTCAGACCATTCTTTTCGAAGAAGTAAAATGGCTCTATGAATTAGGTTTTTGGCAGACTGGTAGTTCATGTCCAAAATTTTTGAAACCTCCTCTATACTCAAACCATGATGATACCGAAGGCAAAGTGCTTCCTTCTGACGTGGAGGGAGGGAATTTATGAGAACATTAAGTTTTTCTACCTTGTTATACATTTCATCATCTACAATTATTTGGTCCTCTATAGAAAAATCAAATAAAGATTTTACGCTATCAATATCTTTCTGATCACGTAAATGTTTTTCCTTTTTATATAAGTTGGCTATCCTTCTTCGAACACTTGAAATCAAATAAATCTTTGCACTAGCAAATTCATTTATAGAACTCCTATAAGTCCATAAATCCACAAATACATCTTGAACACAATCATTAACGAGGTATGGCGTATCTAATAACGTTTTACCATAACTTACCAAAGTAGGATAATACTTTTTAAACAACAATGAAAAGGCCTCTTCATCTCCCTCTCTAAGCTGAATCCAAAGCACTGAATCTTCCGTCTCGTTATTTTCTATTCGATAGGTTGCCATACTTTTATTGCATTATTCTGCGTAAAAGTAGTATTATATTTAATATAAATATTAAAACATTCTTTATTCTGTCAGGTGCTTTTCCATTGAAAACTATCCCTCTAAACGTCTTTAAACTTGATTCTTAGACATAAGTATAAAAAAATAAAATTTATTATTAGTTAAGCTAATACAATAAGTTGCCAATAGAATACCACCCTAGGTTGGCAAGCATTTCCCCAATAGTAAATACTTAAAATACGGACATATGCTCAAAAAGTAATATTTCAGATTTGAAGATGATGTTATGAAATAGAAACAGATTTATTATCAGCTCTTTAAAATATTAAACATAGCTTAAATTGTGCCGTAAAACTCAAAATAAATACCGCTGTAATAGCTAATAAAACGGGTCAAGAGGGACCAAGAACAAAAGTTGGGGGATAGCTGTTAAATTCTGAATTTTGGAGAAATTTAACATCTATAAAATTGGAAGAACTAGTAAAGCTATTGTTGCCCGAATTGTTAGTCGATAATTTCAATC
>NZ_JBSRVI010000172.1:0-26102 GCF_055134445.1 Arcticibacterium sp. | reverse complement strand
GACTGGGTATTAAACTAGCCGAGATTTATGACAAGACCACTGACCAAACCTATGGTTTAGCTCGACTAGCCAAATGGCATGAAGAAGTAAGACAAGCAGGCTTTAAATCCTTTAATTCAATTGCCCGAACATTTGAGCATCATTACAGAACTATTCTTAATTGTTTCGATAACAGAAGTACCAATGCTTCAGCAGAATCCTTTAAGCGAGGTGTTACACCGTGCCAAGATAAAAGCTTTTAGGGCTAGATTTAGAGGTGTCAGGAGTATTCAATTCTTCCTTTTTAGACTATGTCAAATATATGCTTAAAGAACTCATCCCCAGATTTTGCTCTTTACCCGAACTATGTTTAAATCGTTTTTTTTCAGCGAAGGAGTTTGATGAAAAAAGCCTCACAATCGTATGATTATGAGGCTTTTAAGCTGCGGTCTGGACGGGACTCGAACCCGCGACCCCCTGCGTGACAGGCAGGTATTCTAACCAGCTGAACTACCAGACCAGCTTCCAAATTGAAATCCTCTTCCTGATTTGGAGGTGCAAAGATAGGCAAATTATTGTTCCAGTCAATACCTAGGTTAAAAATATTTTAAAATAATTGACACTTTTTTTAAAGTATTTCACTAACTCGTTGGTAGTCTTTTGTTTAGGTGCTATTTATTTTTTTGCTACAGATAAAGTTTTTTTCTCATTAAAAAGTATCCAAAATAAAATGGCGGCAATTAGTGCCATTCCTGCTGGTATGAGCCAGATGCTTTGCCATAGGTGGCTTCCGTCTTCTAGGGTGTATTGTTTTACAAACCATCCAGAAGACCAGCTACCAATGAGCATTCCGAGTCCATAGGTGATGAGTGTGATAAATCCTTGTGCAGACGCTTGTATTTCCTTTGGAGCAGTCTGGTCTACGTAGATTTGACCCGTTACAAAGAAAAAGTCATAACAGATGCCATGTAAGATGATGCCCATATAGAGCATGCTCACCAAAGCGTCATTGTCACCGTATGTAAAAAACAAATATCGGACTACCCATGCCAGCATGCCTATTAATAACATTTTCTTTACGCCTAATCGGGTAAATAATAGTGGCATAAGAAGCATGAAAAGTAGTTCTGAGCCTTGCCCTAGGGTCATTTTTCCAGCGGCATTTTCCATTCCTATTTCGTTTAGAAATGGATTGGTGAAACTGTAATAAAAGGCCAATGGAATTGAAATGAGTAGAGAACAAAGTATGAATACCGCAAAGCTTCTGTTTTTCAACAAGGCTAGGGCGTCAAGTCCTAGAATGTCTCTAAGGGAAGGTTTTTTTTCTTTGCTTTTTGGAGGTGTCTTAGGTAAGGTAAAGCTGTATAACCCCAATAGAATAGACACTCCCGAGCCAATTTTGAAAACCATGTTTGAGTCTTCTATGTTCAACCAGCCAATGGTTAAGCCTGAAATTATCCAGCCGATAGTCCCTAGCACTCGGATAGGTGGAAATTCTTTTTTAGTGTCTGTCATTTGGTTGAAGCATATGGCATTAGCTAGACCCAAAGTAGGCATATAGAGAAGGGCATAAATTAATAGCGTCCAAAAGAAGGCTGTGGGTTCTGTAATTTGGATGAGGTAGTATAGAATAAGTCCTCCGGTGATGTGCATAACGCCCAGTACGCGTTCAGCAGAGAAAAACCGGTCGGCTATCATTCCTATAACAAAAGGCGAAATGATGGCTCCCCAGTTTATCGTACTGTATGCAGCACCTACACTGAGACCGTCAAAGCCTATTTTGAACATGTAGGTACCCATGGTAACATACCAAACTCCCCAGACAAAAAACTGGAGGAACATCATGACTGATAATTGTATTTTTATTTTACTGTTCATTACCTATTTGGTTTTTGGAAGGTTTCCATGTCTAATTTATTTTCTGATAATTTTGCCCGTTTTTTTGTCTTTTAAAATGAGTTTTTTACCTCCATCGGGTAGTATTTCCTCTTTGATAAGTGTAGAAGTTGTCATCATAATGGACTAAGTCTGGTGTAGCTCCGTTTTCAGGCTCGTCACCTCGCCAATCCTCTATATGTATGGGCTCCCATTTTTTAGACTTTACGGAGGTATAAGCAGCATCCATAATCACGTTTACGATGTAACCATCATAGAAGGTTTCAATCGGTTCAGTGCCATTCTCAAACGCCGAAAACATATCGTTGAACATGTGGTTGTAGCCCAGAACTTGATTTTCGTCTGCCACAGGAAATATCCATCCAGAATCTGATTCTGCTACATATCCGCTTTGGCCTGATGCTGTGAACATATCAAAACCCGTGGGTAAGAAGTGATTTAGCCAAACGGTGCCTTCGGTACCCATTACTTCGTCGCGGAGGTCTAGGCCGCCTCTAAAGGTCCAGCTTACTTCAAACTGCCCTATGGCTCCATTGGCATACTTTACTAGGCCAATGGCGTGGTTTTCGGCTTCTATGGGCTTTACTTGAGTGGCTGCCCAGCACATCACCTCTATGGGTTTTTGGTTTTTGCCAATAAAGCTCCTGGCTATTACTATACAATGGCAGGCCAGGTCTAAAATGGCTCCTCCACCGGCCTTTTCTTTATCCCAAAACCAATCGCTATGTGGCCCAGGGTGGGCTTCTCTGGAACGAGCCCATAGTATGCGACCTAAGGAGCCCTGTTTTATACTTTCAATGGATCTTAATGTTTTGGGCGTGTATACCAGGTCTTCCATGTAGCCATGAAATATACCAGCCTTTTCTACCGCTTTGAGCATCTTTAAAGCCTCTTCACCATTTATTCCGAGGGGTTTGGTGCAGATGAGGCCTTTTCCTGCTTTAACGAACTCCATTACGGCTTCCATATGGAGGTAGTTTATTACCACAATGTCAATTTCAGGGTGATTAATGGCTTTTTTTAGGTCCGTGCTATAGGATGGGATGTTAAACTTTTCTGCAAATTTCTTGGTGTTAACTTCACTACGTGACGCAACAACTAATATTTTATCTTTACTTCTTTGGCCTAAAATGGACGAGGCGTAGATTTCGGAAATACATCCTGAACCTAAAATCGCTAGTTTTTGCATCTATTTTTAAAGGGTTGACTACTTTAAAAATAGAACTAAATATAGATATTGACAATAAGGTGGTATGGATGATTTGTTCGGCTGGCGACCATCCCTTCTTTTTGAGAGAAGAAAGGCGTGGCTTTGTGAGTGCTTGTATTTAGCCTTTGGTAATTTCTTCCGAAAGAAGAATCTAGAAATGGATATAAAAAAATAGCCGCCCCCATGAGGAGCGGCATTTATCTATTCAACCCTAACCTATTAAATTATGAAACTTTTTGCGAGAGGGCTGGGTAGCCCAACTCACTAAAGTTTATTTCTTTATTATCTTCCTACTGCAGCTTCAAACTTAACAGTTGGAATTTTGTAATAATTTTCAATTTGTCTTTCTTCTAATTTAGTGCTCCAAAGGAAGTTGAAAACTTTTTCAGTTACATCAACTTTTTGTAGCCAAATTTGAGACTCTCTGCTGTTCATTTTGTCAAGCTTAGTATTGATGCTGGCTACAGCTTCAGAAAACTTTGCTCTCTCTGTTTCAGAAAGATTTAAAAAACTTCCAGTTTGGTCGTTATAAAGACGTACCACATTGTTGAATGTTGCCCACTCGTCGTTGTTCTTTTTTACAAATCTCTTTGCTTTTTTATTCATGAAGGTTTTGAAATTGAATTCAGAACCTGCTGAAAGGTATATATTGTTTGAACGAACGTTTACTGAGTCGGCTGCTTTAGCTGAGTTCACTCCCGAAATAGCTGTTGCAATTATAAGTACTAAAGTTATTATTTTATTTGTCATAATTCGTGGAATATTTATGATTCCGTTTTTTGATTACGATACAAATATGGTGGGTTTCTTAGTTTTGAGCAAATTCTTTCGGCAATGCCAATCAGTATAACATTTTGTTATTTAGTTATTTTGCAGACGTCATGGTTCATCTGTTGTTAATATGAGCGTTCGTTACCAAACAATATTCTATTATTAAAAAAATTAACTATGTAAAGTATCTAATTCAAGCACTGGTGAAAGTTCTTCTAAAAGTACAATTATTCATTAAAGGAGTTCATCGTTCTCTCAATTCCGGTGAAACAAAAGCTAGAAATCATTTCTTTTACCTTGTCCAGTTTGTTAAATATTTCAATCATATCATCTTCAGGGAAGTTGCCTAAGACATAATCTACTTGTCTTCCTTTAGGGAAGTCGCTACCAATACCAATCTTAAGTCTGGCGTACTCGTTTGATTGTAAGGCTCTTTCGATATCTTTTAGCCCGTTATGCCCTGCTGCCGAGCCTTTTGGCTTGAGTCGAAGTTTGCCTGCGGGAAGAGAGAGGTCATCTACTAAGACCAAAACATTTTCAACAGGTATTTTTTTTAAGTTCATCCAGTACTGTAGGGCTTTACCAGAAAGATTCATAAAAGTGGTGGGTTTAATAAGGTGTATGGTTCTGCCTTTGGATTTCCATTCTGAATGATAAGCTAGTTTCTCCATAGTGAAAGGAATGCCTTCCTGTGCTACAAGCTTGTCCAGAGCCATGAAGCCAACATTATGTCTGGTGAAGGCGTATTTAGGGCCTATATTTCCTAGACCTACGATTAAGTATTTCATTTCTGGTTTATCTTCTGATTTTGCATCAGCCTCTCTGTTTGCCTCTGAGGGCTTTCTTTTAAAAAGGCTTCTAAAAATATTGTTCATTAAAAAGGGTAGTAATGATACCTTAAATTTGATTTTGACAAATATAAGTCCATTGTGTTAGTGCCTTTATAGCTAAATGCTCTAATTGCGTTTGTTGTTGCATATTAATAGATGTCATGAAACAGATTTTCTATTTAGCTACTAGTCATTTTCCGAAGAAGTCAATATTTTTGTTTTTAATGCCAACTAGCAAATGAGTAAAAAGAGGTTAATTCTAAATCAGCCACTGCTGAGTGTTATTCTGAAGAGGTTATCTCAAGAAATTATTGAGAATCATGGAAGTTTAGAAAACGCAGTAATTATCGGTCTTCAGCCAAGAGGCATTTTTCTGGCGGATAGAATTGTCGAGATTTTAGAGCATCAGTTAGGTCATAAGGTTTTGAATGGTACGCTGGATGCTACATTTTACAGAGATGACTTTAGAAGGAGAGATTCTATTTTAAAGCCTAATGCCACCCATATTAATTTTGTAATTGAAAAAATGAATGTCATTTTAATAGATGATGTTTTAGCGACGGGAAGAATGGTGAGAGCGGCTATTGATGCCATGCAAGCTTTTGGTAGGCCAGCTAAGGTGGAGCTTTTATGTCTTATAGATAGGAGCTATAACAGAGACTTGCCAATTCAACCAGATTATACGGGCAGGAAAGTTAATACACAAGATACACAAAGGGTTTTGGTGGAGTGGACTGAACAAAACTTTAAGGAAGATAAAATCTGGCTGATGGATTCTTGATATGTCTCTTAAGGTTGAAGATTTAATTTATGCTTATTTAAATGGTTTTTTCCCTATGGCGGATGCCGATGGGGAGATTTCTTGGTACGCCCCTGAGCCCAGAGCTATCATTCCGATAGACGCTTATAAACCTTCAAAATCTTTAAGACCAGTAATTAATAGGAGACAGTTTGATATCTATATCAATCGTGACTTTAAAACGGTGATGGAGCAATGTGCCAAACCAAGGTTTGTTAACGATGAAACTTGGATTTCTGATGAAATTATAAATGTGTATTGTGCTTTAAATGAGTTGGGCTTTGCCCATTCTGTAGAAGCTTATGAGAATGGTGTTTTGGTGGGTGGATTATATGGGGTGAGTTTGGGGGGAGCGTTTTTTGGAGAATCTATGTTTCATAAAGTTTCCAATGCCTCTAAAGTAGCCTTTCATTATCTTGTTGAAATTTTGAAAAATAGAAACTTTGAACTTTTGGATACACAGTTTATAAACGACAATGTATTAAGGTATGGAGCTGTAGAGATACCAAGAACAGCTTATGAAGCGGTATTGCAGCGTGCCAAAGCCCTGAAAATGACGTTTGTAGATAAAAAAGGGGTTGTTCGTTTAGATGAACTTTTGGGCTAGGAGCCAAAACCAAATATGGCTGGTTTTTTATGAATGTCGAGATTTTTGTAACTTTTCCATTTTGCGATGCTCTTGGTCTTAGAAAAAGCATCTGAGCCCGTGAGGTTGGCAGAGATGGTTAGTTTGGTGTTTGGGTTACAGGTTTCTAGTAAAGCCTGAAATAACTGACGGTTTCGATATGGCGTTTCCATAAAGAGCTGTGTTTGACCAGAGGTATGGCTTAATCTTTCTAATTCTTTAATTCTCTTAGCTCTTTCTTTATTATCTATAGGAAGGTATCCGTTGAACGCAAAACTTTGTCCGTTAAAGCCAGAGGCCATAAGAGCCAATAGGATAGAGGAGGGGCCTACCAGAGGCACTACATTATAATCTAACTGATGAGCAATCTCCACAGCTAAAGCACCAGGATCTGCTATTCCTGGGCAGCCCGCTTCGGAAAGGATACCAGCATCTTGTTCCAATCCTAACATAATGGTAAAGGTCTCTTCAAAGTCAGAGTCTTTGGTGAGAATGTGAAAGGTGATGTCATCTATTACTTTGTCAATCTTTAAACCCGCAATAAACCTTCTAGCTGTTTTTATGTTTTCAACAAAGAAAACATTCAAGTGCTTTACGTGTTCTATAACCTCCATCGGTAGAACAGCCGCTTTGGTTTCTGGTGCTAGTAAAGTTGGGATAAGATAAATAGATTTCATTGTTTTCAATTTGTCTGAAATATATACTACACTTTAAAGCTTCTGTGAGCATCAAGTTTCAGAAATATAAATAACAGAATAGTGAAGGACCACAAAGAAGACCCGCCGTAACTCACAAAGGGGAGTGGTATTCCAATTACTGGCATAAGACCAATGGTCATTCCTATATTTACTAATAAATGGAAAAACATGATTGAGGCTACGCAGTAGCCATATACTCGGGCAAATTTATCTCGCTGCTGTTCGGCTAGGAGTATGAGTCGGGTAAAAAGCCCTAGGTAAAGAGCGAGTAAAACCAAGCTGCCAACAAAACCCCATTCTTCTCCAACTGTACAGAAAATGAAGTCTGTAGATTGCTCTGGTACAAAATCAAATTTAGTTTGTGTGCCCTGTAAGTAGCCCTTTCCTAAAAATCCTCCCGAGCCAATCGCAATTTTGGACTGCGTGACGTTCCATCCAGCACCTAATGGATCCGCATCTGGGTTTACCAGAGCTTCAATTCTTCTTTGCTGATGGGGTTGTAAAACTTTGGTAAGGAAAAAATCTAAACCCATAGCAAATGTGGAGAAGAGTAGAAATAGACCTAAAAGCTTGTAGAGATTTGACCTGCTTCTATCTCTTTTAGTGAAAATGAGATACCACAAAATAATTCCTAAAACTAACAAGCCACCTAGTATGTACCATTTGGAGTAAAATAAAGAAAGAACCAAAATGAGCACGAAGCCTAGAAACAAGGCCGGATAAATTCCCGGCAAGCCTTCTCTATATAGTACTACCATGAAAATGGCAAATGTAAGGGCAGATCCTGTTTCTTTTTGAAGAATAATAATGATAGGCGGTACAAGAATAATAGCCGCCGTTTTCCACAGGTCTTGAAATTTCTTAAGGTTTACGGTCTGGGTACTTAAAAATTTAGCCAAGGCTAAGGCCGTGACTGTTTTTGCAAATTCTGCGGGTTGCAGGGAAAAGGATCCTAACTTTATCCATGACTTGGAGCCTTTTACGTCACTCCCTAAAAATATGGTGGCAATCAGTAGAAGAATCATAAGCCCATAGAAAATGTAGGCAAAAGAGTCGTAAACCTTATAATCTACAAATAGAATAATGACCACAATGATCATGGAAAGCGACAAAAATAATAGCTGCCTACCTGCATTATGAGCCAATGAGAAAAATGCGATTGGGTCTTCTGGGTTAAATACCGCTGCGTAAATGTTAAGGTAGCCTACCATAACAAGTGCTAAGTATAATAAAACTGTAATCCAGTCAATCCCTCTTTTGATGTTAATCTCTCCTGCCATTCAATTATTTTGCTACGGCAGAAGCTGCCACCGTCGTGTAACTTGTATTTTTCATTCTTTCCACAAGGGCTCTTCTTTCTACTTTGCCTGTAAGGAATTTTTCAATAAGCAGGGAAGATATAGGTGCCGCTGATGAGCCACCAAATCCAGCATTTTCTACTACAGCCGCAATGGCAATCTGAGGGTTATCTCTTGGTGCAAAAGCAATGAAAATGGCATGGTCTTTTCCTTTTTTATTTTGAGATGTTCCTGTTTTACCTAAAATTGGAATATCTGCCATAAAAGCTTGTCGTGCGGTACCTGCTCTTAAAACTTCCTCCATACCGTTATAAATAGCAGAAAAATGCTCTGCAGCAATGCCCGTTTGATGAACCTGTAGCCTCTCTGGTTTCATTCCTTTTTTGTCTGCCCCTACACCTCTTATAAGATGTGGGGTAATCCAGTAGCCTTTATTCGCAAAAACAGCAGTCATATTGGCTAATTTTAAAACATCCAAGCCGATTTCCCCTTCACCAATAGCCAGAGAATAAATATTTGAGAATTTCCATCTATTTTCACCATAATATTTATCATAGAGTGGTAGTCCTGGTAGAAGTTGGCTTTTCTCTCCAGGTATATCAATACCGAGTTGGGTGCCAAAACCAAACTTTTCCATCATATCTCGCCAACGGGTCAATCCTTCTCTAGCTCCAATGAATGGGCTTTTTTCTTTAGTGTTTTCTATAATTCTTTTAAAGACATTATAGAAATAAGGATTACACGAATACTGAACCGCATTATTTAAGTTTATAAGGTGATGAAGCCCATGCCCATGGCAACCCATAGGAGAGAAAGCTCCAATAAACGAAGACATTGGATTGATGACACCCTGTTGTAAACCCACTACGGCTTGCACAAGTTTAAAGGTGGAACCCGGTCTGTAAAATGAAGATATGGCTCTGTTAAAGGTGGGTTTGTCAGGGTCTCTTATTAGGTTTAAATAGTTCTCTGAAAAAGCTTTTCCAGAAAGTAGGTTTGGGTCATAAGTGGGGTAGGAGCCCATGACTAATATTTCGCCAGTTTTGGGTTCTATGGCCACTATGGCCCCCACTTTATTTTGAAATAAACTGTCGGCTAGCTGCTGAAGTTCCATATCAATGGAAGAATAGAGGTCTCTGCCTACTACAGCGGTGGTGTCGTAGCTGCCGTTTTCATACATCCCTTTGGCTTCACCTTTTACATTCATAAGGGTATACTTTACACCCCTTACACCTCTTAATTCTTCTTCATAAGATTTTTCAATGCCCGAAAGTCCAATGAAATCTCCTTGCCTATAGTATTTTGATTCTTGTTCGTCGTATAATTTTCTTGGGATCTCTCCTATATAACCGAGGGCATTGGCAAGGGTGTGTCCAGGATATGTTCTAAAGAAAGATTGCTCAAAATGAAAACCTTTAAAGTTTACCATGGCATCTGCCACAGTTGCAAAATCGGTTTTGCTCAATTGCTTTTTAAAAATAGATGCTCTGTTTTTAGAATATTTTGTAGCTAAAGCCATTGTGCTATCAAAATAGTTTCTGTCAATATTAAAAACTTTACAGAATTTTAGGGTATCAAGGTTTTTAACTTTGACGGGCGTGACATACATATTGTATACCTCCTCGTTTCTTACCAGAAGTTTATGGTTTCGGTCATAAATTTGCCCACGTAGCGGAACTTCAATATGTCTTTTGATAGCATTGGTAGCCTCTATTGAACGATACTTAGGGTCAATTACTTGAAGGTAAAAAAGCCTAAAAACGTAAATTATACCGATGGTAAAAAAGAAGAATAGAATCACATGTTTTCTGCCATCATTCATAAGCCCGGAAAGTCTATTGGAATTAAAACACAAAGGTCTTAAAATTTGAACGTTAAAACCAAAAGCAGCTTACTTTATTAAAGATTTTTTATTTAATAAAGAAATAGAGTTTTGGCTAGCCTCTTTGGAACCGCGTTTTTAAAAAATGTAGTATTTTTGTGGTTACAGTGAAAAAGGTTTTTGAACAAATTTCTTTAGAAAAAGTTAGGGACACAGCCGAGCAAATTATTTCTTTTGCTGAGGATAAATCCGTATGGAAATTTGAAGGGAATTTGGGAGCTGGAAAAACTACTTTAATCAAAGAGCTTTGCAAACATCTGGGTGTCATGCACGCTGTTCAAAGCCCTACTTTTTCTATTGTCAACGTTTATGAAACGGATAGAGGAGAAGAAATTTTTCATTTTGACTTTTATAGGTTAAAGAATGAGGAAGAGGCCTATGATTTTGGAGTAGAAGAGTATTTTTATAGTGGTAAAATATGTTTGATAGAGTGGCCGCAGGTTATTGATAACTTATTGCCACTACCTCATTTGCTCATAAGAATTGACACAAATGATAATCAAACGAGAAAAGTTGAACTTGAAATAATTAGTTAATGACCCAAAATCCAGAATTGAATATAGGAAGTTCTACTGTCTTAGAAACGCAGGAAAAACCTTTAGCAGTAGAGACAAGAGGTCAAGACTTGACGATAGGGCTGCCTAAAGAAAGTTCAGCTTTGGAAAAAAGAATTGCTTTAAGCCCAGATTCTGTATCTGTTTTAATTAGAAATGGCTGGAGTGTGAGGGTAGAAAAGGGTGCGGGTGTCCCAGCAAACTTTACGGATGAAGCATATACTGAGGCTGGTGCACAGGTTTGTTTGGCAAGAGATGAAGTTTTTTCCTCTAGAATAGTTTTAAAAGTTAATCCTCCCGATTTGGCGGAAATAGCTTTAATGAAACCAGGTGGTGCCTTATTGTCGGCATTGCAGCTTCCTCAGCAATCTAAGGCATATTTTGAGGCTTTGATAGAAAAAAGGATAACGGCCATAGGTTTTGAGTTTATGGAAGATGCCGCAGGAAACCTGTCGGTGATTAGAGCCATGAGCGAAATAGCCGGTAGTTCTGCTATACTCTTGGCATCGGAATATTTAGGAAGAGGACAAGGAACCCTCTTAGGAGGTATAGCGGGCGTTCCGCCTACTTCTGTTGTTATTTTAGGGGCTGGAACCGTTGCGGAGTTTGCGGCTAGGGCTGCCTTGGGACTAGGAGCCGATATTAAAATATTTGATACACATTTATATAGATTACAGCGTTTAAGATATTATTTAGGTCAGCACATTTTTACATCAATTCTAGACTCTCACAATCTGTGTAAAGCACTGGCAGAGGCAGATGTGGTAGTGGCTGCTATGCGTTCAGAAAGAGGACGGTCTCCTTTGGTGGTTACAGAAGATATGGTAAAGACCATGAAAAAAAATGCTGTTTTGGTTGATGTAGCTATAGATCAAGGAGGCTGTATAGAGACTTCCGTGCCCACAACGCACGAAGAACCCGTTTATAAAAAACACGGTGTCATTCACTATGCTGTTCCTAATATTGCTTCTAGAGTAGGGAATACGGCAAGCCATAGTTTGAGTAATATTTTCACACCATTATTGTTGAAAATTTTGGACTTAGGTGGTATGGATGAAATGATACTGACGAACCAATGGTTTTTAAAAGGTGTTTACGCCTTTAAGGGAAATATTACACATCAGAATATTGCCAAGAAGTTTAATCTTAGGCATAGGGATTTAAGGTTGCTTTTAGCGGCAAGGATATAGTGGTGCTTAAATTAATTTAGAATCAACAAAGAAAGAGAGATATGATTAATCATTCGAACGAAAATACAATACTGGATGACGCTAATTCGCCAGAGCTAGATAAACATCAGTTAGGTTTAGTGACGGAAGATTTCATCAAAGTCTGCGATAATTTGAAAGAGGCGTCTTATCAGGTCAGAAGTAGGAAGTTTAGTAAGTTTCCTGTTTTTATTGCCACTAAAGAGGATGTTTCTATAGGGAATACGCTATTTTTTAAAGAAGATTTCGGTACAGGATACGAATATAAAGCATCTATGATTGAGGAGTTTTTGGAAAGGAATATTGTGGGAGAAGAATCGGAAGAACTTTTTAAAGAAAACTATCGAGATCCAGAAGAATACTGCTGTCTTTTTGTAATGGATGGGAAGTTTGCCAGCTTTGTTTATATTCCTTTTCCTGAGGATTGATACTGGTTATTGGTGAAATTTAGATAAAAAAAGGAGGCCTGAGCCTCCTTTTTTTATGATTACCTTATTATTTTGCTGCTACCTTAAATTCTGACGTGGTATGGAAGGTGATATCTGGATTATTTTCAGTATTCATCCTTAAAATCCAGTCGGTTTCGGCAAGAAACACAGGGTTTTTGTCTTTATCATAAGCTATAAAGTTATTCTTTAGTCTTATAAATTCTTCAAGTTTTTCTGGCTTATTGGAAGTTAACCAACAGGCTTTAGAGTAAGGTTTTGCCTCAAAGCGTGCTTTCGCACCGTATTCATGCAATAGCCTATGCTCAATAACCTCAAACTGAAGCTCTCCCACTGTACCAATTATTTTTCTATTTCCAGGCTGCATGATAAATAGCTGAGCCACACCTTCTTCTGCCAGTTGTTGCACGCCCTTCTCTAACTGCTTTGATTTCATCGGGTCGGCATTGACCACTTCTCTAAATAGTTCTGGAGAGAAACTTGGTATGCCCGTAAACTGAAGAGCTTCGCCTTCGGTTAATGTATCTCCAATTTTAAAGTTTCCAGTGTCATAAAGTCCAACCACATCTCCTGGGTACGCCTCTTCCACCACGTTTTTACTATCCGCCATGAACATATAGGGGTTAGAAAAGCGAAATTTCTTATCGAGCCTTACGTGTTCGTAAAACTTACTTCTTTCAAAAGTGCCACTACAAACCCTCAGGAAGGCAATCCTGTCTCTGTGTCTTGGGTCAATATTGGCATGTATTTTAAAAACAAAACCCGTGAATTTTTTCTCTGTAGGCTCCACAATTCTTACATCTGTAGCCCTAGAGATAGGTAAAGGACTCACCTTACAGAAAGTGTCTAGAAGCTCCATTACCCCAAAATTACTCACAGCACTGCCAAAGAAAACGGGTGCCAAATCACCTTTTAAATATTTTTCTCTGTCAAACTCATCGTAAATACCTTCAATCATCTCCACGTCTTCTTGAAGCTGATTGGCGTCTTTATTACCAATTTTGGTTCTTAGAACCTCAGACTCAATGTCGTATTCAAATATGTCTTCTTCTAGTCTTGTTTTATTGACGGCGAAGAAGTTCATCTTTTTATCTAGCAGGTGATATACACCTTTAAAGTCTTTACCACCATTTACTGGCCAAGTGATGGGTCTTACGCCAAATCCTAGTTTTTGTTCCAATTCATCTAACAAATCAAAAGGATCTTGGCCTTCACGATCCATCTTGTTTACAAAGATAATTACGGGGGTGGCTCTCATTCTACAAACCTCCATGAGTCTTTCAGTTTGCTCTTCCACGCCTTTTACACAGTCTATAACTAAAATTACGCTATCTACAGCAGTAAGCGTTCTGTAGGTGTCTTCCGCAAAATCTTTGTGACCTGGCGTATCCAGAATGTTTATTTTTAAGTCTTTGTACTCAAAAGTCATAACAGAGGTGGCCACAGAGATACCACGTTGTTTTTCAATCTCCATAAAATCTGAAGTGGTTGACTTTTTGATTTTATTAGACTTGACTGCTCCTGCGGTTTGAATGGCACCACCAAATAACAGAAGCTTTTCTGTTAAGGTAGTCTTACCAGCATCTGGGTGGGCAATGATGGCAAATGTCCTCCTCTTTTTAAACTCTTTATCGAAACTCATATCTAAAAACTTATCCTTCTGAAATGGGGTGCAAAGCTACCTCTTTTAGATGACGGATGAAAATATTGAAATAGTATTCCAAAAGTTACTTAAGGAAATGGAAACGGAAGGAAAGGATGTCCGAGGGTCGTTATATGAATATTAGAAAAATGTAAATAATTCCTCAAAATGACATAACTTGTATTTTGGAAAGAATACCGTTTGGTCGATTCGTGGCCTTTTAAATCTACAAATCTTAGATTTATATCTACTGAAGGGCACTTTAGTCTTTCATATAATGCCCTCTCTTGGATTTATCATAACTTTCTTTGTGGAAAGAGTTAGGGTTAATGTTGTAATTTTTTTGAAAACTTCTTCTTGCTCGTAAGTCAGGGCTAATGCGATTTTATTTCATTGGTTGTGCATAGATTTCACTCCGTAGTTTTTCACACTGGATTGAAAATCAAGTGTCAAAAGGGAAAAACATGCCTGTTTTGGTCGTCAGAATTTTTAATTATCGACAGAACGAAGTGCTTTATCTATTATTGTTTACTTGTAAACCGCTGAGAGCAAACATTTACAATATTTTAATGTCTAACTAATTACAAGCTTTTTTAACATAAGAAAAATTATATCTCACTATTATGAAATCACTATTACTACTGCTGCTCAGTTTTTGCTCGGTCTTTGCTTTTGCTCAAAAACCTGCAGGGGCTAAAGAAGAGGGTAATGCAATTATTCAAGGAACTATTATAGATTCTTTAAGCTCAGAGAATGTGGAATTTGCGGCGGTAGCTCTATGGAGTGCTGGAAAAGCCATAGATGGTACCCTAACTTCAAGTAATGGCAAATTTAAATTTGAAGGGTTAAATAAGGGAACCTATAAAATTCTCATTTCTTATATCGGCTATCAGCCACAAAGTATTGAGAATGTGATAGTGAAAAGTAATATGTCCAACATAGACTTAAATAACATTAAACTTATAGGAGATAATATCCAATTAGATGCCGTAACTGTTGTTGGTCAATCTTCTTTGATAGAGGATAAAATAGATAGATTGGTTTATAATGCCGAAAAAGACATCTCTAATACTGGTGGGACAGCGGAAGAAGTTCTAAGAAAGGTTCCGATGCTAAGTGTTGATTTAGATGGAGAAGTTGAGCTTAGAGGGAGTTCCAATGTGAGAATACTTATTAATAATAAGCCATCAGCAATTTTTGCCAGTAGTGTAGGCGAAGCATTAAGGCAGATTCCGTCAGACCAAATTAAATCTGTAGAAGTTATTACTTCACCAAGTGCTAAGTACGATGGAGAGGGTACTGCGGGTATTGTTAATATCATTTTGAAAAAGAATACACTTGCCGGTGTAACCGGTTCTTTAAACCTTGGTGCAGGCCTAGTTGGCTCATCGGCTAACGGTAGCGTAAACCTTCGTGACGGTAAATGGGGCGTATCCTTACGAGGAAGTGGAAGAGCGTCTTATAATTATAAAACAATTGGCGAGAATACGAGAGAGAGTGTTATAGATGGTGAGGCAACTTACTTGACCCAGCTTGAAGACAGCCGCTCTGTTCGGGCTGGTGGGCGTTACAGTGGCTCTTTTGACTATGATTTTAATAAGAAAACAAACTTCTCTATTACCTACTCTTTAAGAAACAGTTTAAGGGGCAGTGATGGAGAGCAGCTATCAACCTTGTTGGATAATAATAGAGATTTGATTTTTGAAAATACTAGAGACATTGATCAAAGTGATAAAAGTAACTCGAGTGACTTGGATTTTACCTTTACTAAGAGGTACGAAAATCCAATAAAGGAACTTACTATTCTAGCCCAAGTTTCTGAGAATAACTCTAATAATTACTATACCGCTCTCCAAAACGGAATGTCAGCAGATAGCAGCGAAAACCAAGGGAAAGATAGAGAATTGAGCTTCCAGTTAGATTATGTTCAACCCTTGGGTGAGAAAGTGAAATGGGAAATGGGAGGAAAGGGCGTTTTACGATCGGCTCTTTCTGATGGACTTTTCTATAGCTATAATGAGACTACGGGTCGTTATGTATTTAACGATGGTAGATCTAATTTCTTAGATTATGACCAAAACGTATTGGCCGGCTATTCTTCATTTACTGTAGAGTTGCCAAATAAATGGGGTGTTCAAGCGGGTTTACGTTATGAGAAAACCACTATTCAGGCAGAATTTAAAGAATTGTCAAATGTGGATATTCCAGATTACGATAATTTCTTGCCTAGCATTACACTTTCAAAACGTTTCAAAAAAGCGGGTTCTATTAGAACAAGCTACACGCAGCGAATTCAACGACCGTCAATTAGGTATTTAAATCCTTTTGTGGATTATTCTAATGCAAATAGCATCTCCTATGGTAGTCCGACTTTGTCTCCAGAGTTGGTTGATATGCTGGAAGTAGCTATGAGTACGTACTTCGGTAGCAATTCAATCAATTTCTCAGTGTTCTCTAGGATTGAAGATAACAGTATTACGTCTATCAGTAACGTGACTCGTCAGGATGGATTAGATGTAACAGAAACTACTTACGGGAATATTGGTGTAAACAAGCGTTATGGGTCTAATGTCTCTATGAACTTAAATCCTACAAGTAAGTGGCGTTTGGGTGGTGGCGTAAATGTAGATTATACTTATATGGATAACCGCACTATATCAAATGAAGGCTGGAGTGGAGGTCTTAACTTAAATACTTCGTATTCCTTCCCGAAAGATTGGGCGGCCTCTTTCTTTGCGTTCTATAGATCTCCAAGGGTACAGCTTCAGGGGACTAGAAATGGCTTCTATTTTCATGGAATTACGGTTAAGAAAAGTATTAATAACAAAAGAGGAAGCATAGGCTTAGGATTAGAGAACCCATTTGTTAAAACCATAGACTTTAAATCTGCTCTGGAAAACAGAACGGATGCTCTAAATTATTTCATCACTAATAACAATAGAAGTATTTATAGAAGAAGTATTCGTATTGATTTTCAATATCGTTTCGGAAAAATGGAAAGTGACGGAAAAGGCTTGTTTAAAAGGAAAAGCTCTAGCCGTGGAAATGACGAAGTGGATGGCGGAGATGCAGGGGAAGGCGATTTTAGATAAGTGCTGATGACAAGAAAAAAGAGACTGCCAGGAGCGGTCTCTTTTTGATTTACATGCTTTCTTAATAATATTTTCGCCCACCTGAGAGGGACTTGTCTATTCTGATTTTTAATTCGTTTTTGATGAATATTTGTTTCAACCACGTTTACATAATGGTCAAAGCCTAATACATCAATTCTTTTGAATAGTAATCTAAGTTTACTTTAATTCAAAAGCGGCCATGAGACTTAAAAGACTCTTATTTTTAGAAGTCATCTTTGTGATGGTGGCAGCTTTTTCAAAAGGATTCTCCTGCTCTCTTCTTAAAGGGATAATAGGAACAAAAACTCTTTGTGAAGATGTATTTTTAAGTGCTAACATAATCGTATTTTTTATTTGTTACTAAGGACCTGAAATCAAACCGTTTATGTTTGACAATTCAAATGTGCAACAAATATTAGCACAATGTTGCTCAAAATATTAGCAAATATTTCAACTGTCTGGTTATGAGTAAAATACATTTAGCAATCTTGCTAAGTATTTGAGTATGAGAGCTGGATTTTTGACCTTTTAGGAATATATCTAGGAGGTCTTCTCCATCAACAGTCACGGTCTAGTATCGCTGGAAAAAGTAACCAAGGTATTCTCTAGAGGCCCAGCTTGTTTCATAATTCACTCACACTCCGCTATATATCCTGAATCACATCACGGAACAGGAATCTATTTGAAAGTATCTTCGAAATCTTCAGAAGCTTATTATGGCATGTGCGGCATATTAGGCGGTAGGTATTAAAAGAAAAGTTCTTCTTTGTGGTCTTTCTGTGTTCTCATTGGAACATGAAATCGCGAATAAACTAAGGAGTAATGTTAAAGATGTTAATGTTATTTTGGGTAGAATAAGGGTCAACTTATGAAAGATTCGCAATAATCTATTTATAGGCTTAAAATGATGTTATAAGCATGCTCTAATCTATTAATTTTTGCCCTTTCATAAACTTGTCAATGTACTCAGCTATCTCTTCTCCTTTTTCTTCTTGAAGAAAATGTCCTGCGTTTTTTATGATAATTTTTTCGTCGTCTTTAACGGTAGGAATGAGCTTATAAAAGAACTTCTCTGCCCCACTAAAAACTTTATCCTTGTCGGAGAATAGTACTAAGGCTGGTTTATCCCATTTAGAGAGTAACTCTCGAGCGTCTTTCATTTCTTTTACACCACCATGGCTTGGGTGAGAGGGCACTAGTCTTGGGAATGACTTTGCACCGCCTTTATACTTTTTTGAAGGGAAAGGAGCGTTGTAAGCGGCTATTACTTCTTTGGAAAGTTTTGATGCGGAGGCAAACTGAACTACACCGCCAGTGGGAATAGAAGGGTGATACTTTGCAAACCATTGCCACAGCTTAAATCCAAAATTTACGGGTTTACCAATCGGGAGAAAGGTGTTAAGAATAACCACCCTTTTAAACCTTTCAGGGAATTGACCTAAAAGACCTAGACCTAATAAGCCACCCCAATCTTGTACTATGAGTGTGATGTCATTGAGGTCTAACTTATCAATAAAATTCTTAAGAGATTTAAAATGCAGGTCATAGCTATAGTTTTGGCTACCTACAATTTTATCAGACTTCCCAAAACCAATCAAATCAGGAGCAATGAACCGGTGATCTTTTAAAGAGGGAATAAATTTACGATATAAGTAAGACCACGTGGGTTGACCATGAAGAGCCAAAATTGTTTCACCTTCGCCTTCGTCAATATAATGCATTTTGAGGTGGTCAAAATCCACATAGTTTTCTTTGAATGGGAAATCAGTGATTTGCTCGAAAGCCGATTTTGGTGTTTTTATGATCTCCATGGACATTGCTTAATTATTTGGGAAGTTACGAATTGTAATTGAATTGAAGATAAGGCATAAAAAAATCCCACTTCAATTAAGAAGCGGGATTTCTAAATGAGTGCCTTAAGAATTAGAATTTGTATCTAACGCTGAAGTTCCAAGTTCTGCCGTATCCGAAGAATGCAGTATTGGCTGTACTAAATTTGATGTCCTGCTTAGTGTCATAAATAGCATCTCCGCTTTCAGCGTGTTTGTTAGTATAAGACTCCGCAATGTACTCTGTATCGAATAAGTTATTAGAATTTAATCTGAACATGATGCTGTTAGCATTGTTCATTTTCAATTCGTAAGAAACACCAAGGTCTACTAAGCTGTAGTTTGGTAACTGAACAGAACCTCTGTTATTTGCAGTTTTGAACTCCGCATCTGTAGGGTTAATGCTTGCAAAAAGGTTACCGTAGTAGAAGTAATCTGCATCTACTCTGAATCCTTTACCTAATCTTGCAATAGCACCTAAGTTAAATGAAGTTTGAGCTGCATCACCAACTTTAACACCATCTAAATAAAGCGTTTCGCCTGATTCAACAACGTTTTGGCTATCGTCATAGATGGTAGAAGTAGCATTGCCATCATATTTCCAGTTACCAAAAGAAGCGGCACCTTTAAGAGTTAAAACCCTAGATGGGTTATATCTGAAGTCTAGCTCAATACCTTTGTGAATTTGAGTAACACCTTGGTAAGAGTAGAAACCTTCTACGTTATCAGGAAGAGAATATCCACCAGACAATACTCTGTCAGCCCATACCGAATGGTATAAGTTCACGTTAGCATTAAATTGAGAAGATCTGTATCCGTAACCTAATTCTAAGCCTGTGATAGCTTCGTTAGTTAGAAGAGGATTAATATCGTTTTTGAAGTTCAAGAACATGTTATCTTGGAAAGGCTGACGAGAATAATGACCAGCATTAGCAAAAACATTGTTATGACTATCCAAGTTATAGTTCAAGCCACCTTTTACGTTATATCCAGGATTAACAACTTTATCAGAAGCTTCCTGACCTGCTGGGTAGTTGAAGTAATCGTAACGAACATGAGACTGAGAAGAAACCGCTCCTTGAACAAAAGCAGAAAGTTTGTCTATAGTGTACTCTAATTGAGTAAAACCACCGATGTAACGAATATCTTCTGGGTTGTCATAGCCGAAACGTTGGTTTCTTGGAGTGTCATGGAAAGAAGCAGCCCATGGACCAGAGCTATAAGCCTTGGTTACATAATAAGAGCTTCCTTGGAAACTTACTGGCTTCACACCATCATCCCATCCGTCAGCACCTAAGAAGTCTACAACTCTTCTGAAATGCTCACCGTGGTATGCACGAGCATCAAAACCAATATTGAAAGAGAAAGACTCAGATAACTTTTTGTTGAAGTTTGTAATCATACCGTACCACTGGTGCTCATTAGCAGAAGATCTTAATACGTCATAAACTCTTGAGCCATTTACTCTTGATCTGTCAGCTACAATATCTCCAGCTGCGTTTGGAGCTTTAGAACTGTTTGCATCTCTAATTGTATTAAGATTGTAATAATCGCCATCAAGTCCAGCATAGTTTCTTAAACCAATAGAGCCACCTCTACCCCACGAACCGTAAAGTACAGTAGCAAGAGAGGTCGTTTTGTTGATAGCGTAATCCCAGCTAAGGTTAGCAATAGGCTTGTGGTAATAGTTACCACCTACAGATGGTACCACGTCATCTAGTACAGAGTTACCGTTATATCTTCTACCTTTTTCAATTAAAGTAGAAAGTCTATAAGAGTTTCTTTGGTAGTGTCTTTGTGGAGCACCAGTAACTAAGAAGTTCAATTTGTGTTTTGGAGAAGGTAGGTATCCAACAGAGATGAAGTATGTTTGTCCACTTCCTTGTGTGTTGTCGATATAACCATCACCTTGCCAGTGCCCTAAAAGAGCTGCAAAAGCAAATTTATTTTCCATAAGACCCGTAGATGCATAAGCAGTAGTTTTAAGGTATCCGTCGTTACCAACCATTGCTTGAACAAAACCACCTTTAGTGCCGTCAACAGTCTTAGTTACGATGTTAACTGTACCACCTACAGAAGAAATAGCTAATTTAGAAGAACCTAAACCTCTTTGGATTTGAACGGCATCAGCTACGTCCATTACACCTTGCCAGTTAGACCAGTACATTTTGCCATCTTCCATACCGTTGATAGGTTGACCATTTAATAAGAATGCAGTATTAGATTGGTCAAAACCTCTCACACTGATTCTAGAATCACCATATCCACCACCACCTTTGGTCGTATAAACAGACGGAGTAGCTTTAAGAATATCTGGAAACTCTTGGTTTCCTGTTTTCAAAGCTATTTCAGAACGTGTAATTGTTGAAACTGCGATTGGCGTTTGTCTATCTTTCGCGATATCCATTACACCAGTTACAACGATTTCCTCTAGTGAGTTCAAGTTCTCAACTAAGGTGATGTTAACGACACTTTGAGAGCCATTATAAGCAATTTCCTGACGGTCAAAACCGATGAAAGAAATAACCAAAGTTTGTTGGCCAGTAGGAATTCCTTTCAATGTATATTTACCATCTATATCAGTTGTAGAACCGATAGAAGTACCTTTTACAGATACAGAAGCACCAATAAGAGGTTCGTTGTTAGTTCCGTCTGTAACAGTTCCGGAAATAACACTCTGTGCAAAAACAGCAGTAGCCATAAACATAGCTACCATAGCAAGCAAACCTGCTCGCAAAAAAGTAAACTTTCTCACCATAACACTTGGGTTAATTTGTTTAGAAGAATTTGACATTAATTAGTTTGTAAGAGTCTATAAATACACTTAGAGAATTTGACTCAGTCACAAAAGTACTTTCTTTTTGTTTCCGATTAAAATCCCATTTTATATGTCTCCCTATAAATATAAAAAAAATACCACAAATTATGATAAGAGAAACATTATTAAATTGTTAACCACAAGCGTTATTTTGTCGTATAGGCTTTTTCTTGTAGTTAGTATATTTGGCTGATATGTGTTTAGTCCAATTTGTTAAATCTATTTTAATTTAATTTAACAGGCTTAATCGTTAAATAAAACTGCGGACAAAACGCTATTAACAGAATCTTACAAACCTTTTAAACTTTAAACTCGTAACTAAATTCACAAGATTAAAAAAAATATGTTACACATGAAAAATAGATATTATACATTGTTTACAGCTTTACTTTTTGCTCTAAGCAGTTGTTTTGCCATTGATACTCCGGAATCTAATGCCGCTCCAATTAGCCATAGCGTTTGGGATGGTTTGTTGAAAAAATATGTGGACGATAAGGGCTTTGTCAATTATGCTGGTTTTGCCAAGGAGGAAGCTCAGCTAGATAAATATTTGGCTTTGGTTTCTAAAAACGCACCCGCAAGCAGCTGGTCTACCAACGAAAAACTGGCTTACTGGATTAACGCCTATAATGCTTTTACGGTAAAATTGATTTTAAATAATGCAGACCAAAACATAAGTAGTATAAAAGATATTGGTAGCAAAATTAAAATACCTTTCGTAAATACCCCTTGGGATGTTAAATTCATCAAAATTGGCGGTAAAGAAATGGATTTGAATAATATTGAACATGGTATTATCAGAAAGGAGTTTAAGGAACCTCGTATTCATTTTGCTTTAGTGTGTGCCGCTAAATCATGCCCGCCTTTGAGAAACGAGGCTTTTGAAGCTTCCAGATTAAATGCTCAGTTGGATGACCAAGGCGTTCGATTTATCAATGATTCCTTTAAAAATGAGGTTACCGCATCTAAAATGAATGTTTCCAAACTTTTTGACTGGTATGGTGGAGATTTTAAGAAAACAGCCACTATAGAAAGTTGGATTAACAAGTATGCCAAAACAAAGGCTAAAGCAGGTACAGCTATCACTTATAAAGAATATTACTGGGACTTAAACGGAAAACTTTAAAAGAGCTTTCAGGGGTTAAGGCAAATACTTGTTAGTTTTGCATTAAATCTATCTTCTTAATATGCAAAACATTCTTTTCTGGTTCAGAAATGATCTAAGGTTACATGACAATGAAGCTTTCCTAAGAGCCACGGATTTGGGTAGGGTTATTCCTGTGTTCGTGATTGAACCAAGTCAGTTTAGAAAAACTGGTTTTGGTTTTAGGAAAACGAGCCACTTTAGGGCTCAGTTTCTTTTAGAGTCTCTTCAAGATTTAAAGAAAAGTCTTAAAGAAAGAGGGTCTGATCTTATAATAAGAATAGGTAAGCCAGATGAAGAATTGGCTAAAATAGCAGCAGAGAAGAACGTCCTATATGTTTTAGCTTCTAAAGAGGTTACGCAGGAAGAAACTTCCATGGAGTTTGAGCTTTCGCAAAAGCTGAAAAGGTTAAATATTGACATAGAGCTTATATGGGGTGCCACATTATACCATGTGAGAGATTTACCTTTCCAGATTAAATTTCTTCCAGATGTATTTACAGATTTTAGAAAGAAAATGGACGTGCATGCTAAAGTGCGTCCTCTTTTTGGAACTCCAGACAAGCTAGAAAGTGTAGAGGATATTGAATCGATGGAAATTCCAACCCTTGAAGATTTGGGATTTGAAAAGGAAGAAATTAAAGCTAATCCACCGTTTTATAAAGGCGGGGAAACTGCGGGATTGGCTCAGTTAGAAAATTTCATTTGGAAAACAGAAAATATTAAAACGTATAAAGAGACTAGAAATGGTCTGTTAGGGAATGATTTTTCATCTAAACTATCTGCCTGGGTGAGCTTGGGTTGTGTTTCTCCAAGAAAGATATATCAAGAAGTACGCCTTTTTGAAGAGAAGATCATCAAGAATGAATCTACCTATTGGGTTATTTTTGAGCTAATTTGGAGAGACTATTTTCACCTTGTGGCTTTAAAATATGGTATACGTTTGTTCAAAGTATGCGGTATTAAGCATGATATGAATAAGGTTTGGAGCCAGGATAAAGTAGCCTTCAAAAAATGGATGGATGGAGAAACTGGTATTCCATTTATAGATGCCAATATGCGTGAGCTCAAGGAAACGGGTTATATGTCAAACAGAGGAAGGCAAATAGTGGCTTGTTTCTTTACTAAAGACCTTAAAATTGAATGGTGGTGGGGAGCTAGGTATTTTGAAAGTATGCTTATTGACTATGATGTATGTAGCAACTGGGGTAACTGGAACTATATCGCTGGCATAGGAAACGACCCACGCCCTAATAGATACTTCCATATTAAGAAACAAGCAGAGAAGTATGACCCCGAAGCAGCTTTTGTGAAGAAGTGGCTGCCAGAATTAAAAGATCTCAGTCTTGCACAGATTGAAGGCCTGTACTCAGCAGATCCTCGCGAAGAAATTGATTATCCTAACGCCATTGTGGATTTAAGCTAAGATCTGATATTAGGAAATTCACCTCTTAAATCGGTTTTAAACCAGTTTTCATTAATGGGTTTGAGAAACGAATGAGAATTGATACATTTGATTACATAATTTTAAACTAAATAAACCCCTCATTTCAAAATGAAAAAATTCGGAACGCTAGGCATTGTTGTCTTCTTATTATTGTTTGGGATGTATGGATGTAATTCATATAACGGACTAGTAGAAAAAGACAATAACGTGGATAAATTGTGGTCTAATGTACAAACACAGTATCAACGTAGAGCAGATTTGATATCAAATCTTGTTAAAACGGTACAGGGTGCGGCTGACTTTGAAAGAGGTACACTTACAGATGTTATAGAAGCACGTTCTAAAGCCACGGCCATTCAGTTGTCGGCTGATGAACTTACGCCAGAAAATATGGCTAAATTTCAAGCTGCTCAAGACCAGTTAAGTGGGTCTTTAAGTAGATTGCTGGTTTCTGTAGAGAGATATCCGGAACTAAAGGCAAACCAGAACTTTTTAGAGCTTCAGGCTCAAATAGAAGGTACAGAAAATAGGATTTCTGTTGCTAGAAACGATTTTAATGCTGGAGTAGGGGAGTACAACTTATCAGTAAGAACATTCCCTAACAATCTGATGGCTGGCCTATTTGGATTCTCTAAGAAAGCTTTCTTTGAAGCGGCTGAAGGTGCACAAAACGCTCCTGATGTTGACTTTGATTTCAAAAAATAATTTATGAAATTTTTTTCTGAGGCGGAAAAGAATCGCATTGTGAATGCCATTAATGAAGCCGAATTACAAACCTCCGGAGAGATTAAAGTGCATGTGGAAGACCACTGCCCTTTAGACTCCCCTGTGGAGCGAGCCAAAGAAGTGTTCATTCTATTATCACTGGATGTAACAGCACTTAGAAATGGCGTTTTGTTTTATCTGTCTATTAGAGATAGGACATTTGCGATTTTAGGAGACCAAGGCATCCATGAGAAAGTGGGGGCAAACTTCTGGGAGGAAGAGAAAAATTTAATGCATCAATACTTAAACTCTGGAAATACCGTAGAGGGCTTAAGCTTGGCTATAGAAATGGCGGGTAAAGCCCTTCAAAAACATTTTCCTTATCAATCTGATGATGTCAATGAAATCTCGAATGATATCTCTTTTGGAACAATTAAATGATAAAAAGACTAAGACATTTTAACTTTTCTAAGCCATTTAGAGCAGGATTACTGTGTCTTTTGACTTTCTTTTCGGCAGTGGCTCAGGATATTCCAGCTGTGCCTAAGCCCGCAAAACTCGTAAACGATTTTGTAGGCGTACTATCTGCTTCAGAAATTCAAGGCCTAGAAAATAAGCTTGTAAACTTTGACGATACCACTTCTAATCAAATAGCGGTAGTGGTGGTAAAAACCGTGGAGCCTTCCGATATGAATTCTTATGCTGTAAAGCTGGGGAGAGAATGGGGTATTGGCCATGATGGTAAGAATAATGGTATAGTGGTCTTATGGGCTACAGAAGATAGAAAAGTTTACATAGCCACGGGTTACGGTTTAGAAGGTGGTTTGCCAGATGCATACGCCAAAAGGGTAGTAGACCGAATTATTATTCCTCGTTTTAAGGAAGGTCAGTTTTATCAAGGTATAGATGAAGGCACATCCGCTATAATGAAATATACCTCTGGAGAGTTTGAAGCAGAGCCAGAGGAGGCAGAAGATTTTCCAATTTTCGGTTTTTTGATAGTTTTGTTAATCATCTTTTGGGTTATAAGATCGATGTCAAAAGGTGGAAATGGTGGAGGTGGAATGATGAGTAAAGGTTCGGCTTTTCCATATACTACTTATACGGGTTGGGGAAACCATTCAGGAAGCTGGGGCGGCGGTGGAGGCTGGTCTGGTGGAGGAGGTGGCGGTGGCTTCGGCGGCTTTGGTGGAGGTAGTTTTGGTGGT
>NZ_JBSRVI010000171.1:0-19235 GCF_055134445.1 Arcticibacterium sp. | reverse complement strand
TACTTAGGAGAAAATGAAATGAAGAGGTAACCTTATTGGTATAGACGTTTATTTGTAAAAATAAATTTGTTTACGAAATAGGGTGAAATTAAAAAAGCTGAAGTTCCTTATTTAATCTCAGCTTTATAAAGTACATCGTGAATGTCTGGATTACTCTCAAAATAGCGTTTAGCGAATGGACAAAGCGGCAATATTTTGATGTTTTCTTTTCTGGCAAATGCTACACCAGCCTTTACCAATTCTTTACCAATTCCTCTTCCACTAAAGCCATCATAGACACCCGTATGATCGATGATGAATTTCTTGGTACCAGCCCAAGTGTAAGTCATTTCCCCTGCTTCCAGTCCGTTTAAATAGGCTTTGAAAATACCTTTCCTTTCGTTTGTTGGGGTTTGAATTATTTCTAAATCCTTACTCATTAACTATACTTAAAGCACCAGATGGGCATTGAGCTACTTGAGCTATAATTTCTTCACCCGTGGCATTTTCTGGTTTAATCCATGGTCTGTCTTTTGGGTTATAAACCTGGGGTAAAGTTTTTACACAAATACCAGCATGCGTACACTTATCTGCTTGCCATAGAATGGTGACTTCTCCGTTGCTATATGTTTTGTTTTTCATGGTTCTGATTATTTTAATCTAAAGTTAAGGAGTTCTCTACATATATAGAAATGCTGTCAGACAGATTTTTCACTGTAAAGTGACCGTAACATTATTTTATAAAACAATCAATCTCCATTTTTGCGGTATTACCAATAAAGAAACTCCCCATACTATCTCCAATTTTAAAATCTTCTCTATTAACTACAAGGTTCCCGTTATAATGCTTGGCTGAGTGAGTGAAATCAATTATTACTTCTTTGGTAATGCCATGCATGGTTAATTGTCCTTTGGTTTCAAAACCGTCTGGAGTTACATAAACATAGGTAGATTTGTAACAGATTTTAGGGTACTTTTCGACGTCAAAGAATCCAGCTTCTTTAAGCGTTTTGTCTCTGTTTTTGTTATTTGTGTTTATCGTTGCGGCATCTAAACAGACATCGAAACTGGCATTATCTAAATCTTTTTCGTTAAATTTTATTTTTCCGTTCATTCCAGTAAAAGTCCCTTTTACGGTATTTATCTTCATGTTAGAAATTTTAAAGTTGACGGTAGATTTTTGAGCGTCAATACTTTGAGCCTGAATGTTAAGCGATAATATGGCTGTAAAAAGTAATAGAAGTAGTTTTTTCATGTTGATGTCAAATGTGTTTTATGAGTACAAGATACTTCCTAAACGCTGAATAAGTTTTTAACATTCAGGAAAAGGGAGTTTTGTTAGCCGATAGCAATGGAAACCGTGGATACTTTTTAAAGTGTTTTGACCCAAATCTTAATTAGTTTTCTAATATTTCAATTACTGTTTCTTCCAAGTCTGAGCTAATGTTTAGCCCACAAGCCAGTCTGACGTCTGGATGGTATTGACCAAACTTAGTTAAAGTAGCCACTTCATTTCTGTCTCTTTCCAATGCCGCTCCTTTTAGCCCTGTAACTTTAATTAAGCAGGTGGCACATCTTCCCATACCGCCACATTCACCAAAATCATCATCAGGGTAATGTTCTTTGAGGAGAAACATTAGGTTTTTATATGTGTTGCTCTCGGTCTTTATAACTTTCTGATACCCATTATAGAGGAGCGTAAATCTTATTTGGCCCAAAATATGTCTTCTAAATTATCTTCGAACTTCGTTTCTTGATGCATAAGCTCAATATCCTTCATTTGTTTAGGGGTAGCCACCTTTTGAACCTCTTGAAAAAGTACGCGTTCTTCAAATCTGATGTGATTTTCTAGTTCCTCTTCTATATGATTTAAAGATTTATAAACATCTTTCTTTTCTTTAAAAAGCCTTTTAAGTCGTCTGTGTTCAGATATCCCCTTTTTGACGAGTGGGTTTTCCTTTCCAAGGATAGGGTAGATGTACTGTTCTTCTATCTCAAAATGTGGGGCAATATGATGTTCAAAAAACCAATCTGCATAATTCTTAATCCTATCTGTTTCCACAGGCTTTTGAAAACCCCTTCTTATTTTCCAGCAGAGCAGTAAAGAATGGTGATGCTCTCTACTTAAAAACTGAAGGGATTTATCTCTCTTTATGGGTTTGTTAATTTCCATTTTGAAGGTTTAATGAACAAGTTGCTTTTCCATTTTAATGGCTTGTGGAAATAGAATATTATTTTCTAAATGAATATGCAGATGAAGGTCTTCCTCAAATTCTTTTAACAGTGCATAGGTTACTTTGAAAGTGCTGCAAGCATCAGATGGTGGTGTATAGTTATTAGAAAGTTTGGCTATTTTTACAAATCTCTCACCTTCGGTTTCATGTTCATGTTTCATCATATCAATAGGGTTTTCTACCGAACCAAAATGAGGTGCGTTCATTTCTTCTGAACCCTGCTTTTGCTGTACCATTTTCCTTACAAAAGGAAACAGGATAAACTCTTCTTTTTTCATATGGGCTGTTAACTCGCCGGCAGAGGCTACGAAGAGCTCTTTTATTTCTAAAAGCTCAGGGTGGTTTTGACCATGTACCTCACAGATTTTTTCAAGAAGAGGTTTTATTTCAAGTATCTTTTCTTCCACATATCTATGGTGTTTTTTCTCTATATAATCTGCTAATAAATCGGCCGGCCATGATTTATAGTCAATGTTTTGACTGGATGTTGTGTTTAGAGTGTTTTCTAATTTATCTATAAGGTCTGCCGCATTAAGGTCTTGCGATTGACATACGTCTGCAATCGTTCTGTTGCCATTGCAGCAGTAGTCTATTTTGTGGTTTTTGAAAACGGATGCTGCTTTATAGTTTTCTGCCACTAAAGCTCCAATGTTTTGTTGTTCTGTAATTTTCATTGTACTAGTTTTTAATTTGTTTTTCGAATTGTGTAATGCCAAAAAATGCTAAGGAAAGAACCTTGCAGACCTCAAAGCCCACATAGTAAAAGTGTATGTTTGATGGTGGTATGTTACGATTTTGAATATGCATTTCTGCCCTATGGTCTAATGCGGGAAGCAGCCAGTTGGTTTGAATAATTAAAAGAACCAAGGGTATAAAATAAGCGATAGTTGATAGCCTGAAGTTAAGTCGGGCTTGTATCAGGAGGTTCATTAAGATAGCCACGGCAAATACCCATTCTACCTTGTTTAGTGTATTAAAAACTAACCTCCCTATACCCAAACCCAGCGAAAGTGTTATTCCTGGTGCTTGAAATTTTAGCCAAGCCTCTAAAAAACTGATGGCACATATAAAACCTATCCAAAGGAAGGCGGACATCACAATAATAGGACTCTTAACCGTGCTCATAAGATCGTTTGAGAAGTATGCTTTTTATAATATTCTATTTTAGAATGAAACATCTCAGCCATTCTTTCACCTTGCCATTTAGCCCTTTCCGCTTTCTCACCTTCAAAAAGCGAATCAACGGTTTCATAAAAGAGTTTTATCCATTGGTCAAAGTGTTCTTTATCCACCGGTAGTTTTGCATGTGGCACAAATGGACTTCCATGATAGGTATGTTCTTCCAACAATATGGTTTGCCAAAAACGATACATTTTGTCTAAATGTTCTGGCCATTTATCTTTAATTCGGGCATTGAATATTGGTCCGAGTAAACCGTCTTGCCTTATCTTGTCATAAAATGTATCAACCAAAACTTTAATGTCTGTCAGGTTAAGAATGTCTTTTTCAATTGCTTTCATAATTAGTAGTGGATAAAATTATCCAATATTTGTTCAAATTTTTACCTTTTCAAAAACGTCAAACCCTCCGATAATTCAAAAGCCAAGGACTTTAAAGTGGTGGTTTCTAGCATTAGTCTAAGTTCGTCCCTTACTTTCTTAAATTGCTCATGTACCGGGCAGGGTTTTTTTTCATTGCAAAGCTCCAAACCTAATCCACAACCCGTATAAATTTGGTCACCATCTATGGAAGCCACTACATGGCTTAATGTTACGGTTTGAAGCGTATCTTGTGCTATTGAGAAACCACCATTTGGTCCTTTTTCAGAGATGAGAATTTTACTTCTAGTAAGCTGTTGTAATATTTTAGAAGTAAATGCTTCAGGCGAATTAATGGATTTAGCCACTTCTTTTAAACCTACTTTTCTGCTTAAATGAGATTGTTCAGCTATATAAATAGAGGCTTTGATACCGTATTCGCAAGATTTTGAAAACATCTATAATTCGTTTTTTGTGTTGCACAAAGATAAGCATAAATTTTAATACTGGACATATATGTCCAGTATTATTTAGTCTGTTTCACTTCGTTTTTTATTTCTTTCCCTGAAGCAAAATCAGAGATGTTTTTTAGTGTGGTTATCGCTATCTGGTCTAAAGCTTCTTTCGTGAAGAAACCTTGATGAGCAGTAATCAAAACATTAGGGAAGCTAATAAGACGCTGAATTTCATCGTCCTGAATCACACTTTCCGACAGATCTTGGAAGAAAAGTTTATCCTCTTGTTCATATACATCAATTCCTAAATAACCCAAACGCCTATTTTTTAAGGCTTCAATGGCTGCTGAGGTGTCAATGACGCCTCCACGACTAGTGTTAATCAGCATGGCTCCTTTTTTCATGATACCAAAGGCTTTCTGGTCTAGCAAATGAAAGGTCTTGGGATTAAGTGGGCAGTGAAGTGAAATAATGTCTGATTCGGATAAAATACTTTCAATAGGTTTAAAATTGACACCTGCAGCTTTTAATTCCTCAGATTCGTTAATGTCAAAAGCCAGTACTTTACAGCCAAAACCGAGCATGATTTTACAAAATATAGCTCCAATTTCGCCAGTGCCAACAACCCCTACGGTTTTATTAAAAAGGTCAAATCCCGTTAAATTTTGTAAAGAGAAATTCCCTTCTCTTACTCTATTATAAGCTTTGTGGGTTTTCCTGTTTAAGGTTAAAATAAGGGCAACGGCATGCTCTGCTATGGCATGTGGGGAGTAAGCAGGCACATTCATGATTTTTAGCTTATGCTTTTCGGCTGCCGCTAAGTCCACATTATTATAACCAGCACATCTCATAGCGATGGCTTTTACGCCATTTTGAGCAAGTATCTCAATGGTTGCTTTATCTAGCTTGTCGTTGACAAAGGCACAGACGATGTCGTATCCTATGGTCAGAGAAACCGTGGAGGTATCTAATGAAGCCTCAAAATAAGTCAAGTCAAGGCTTTCTTTAAACTTGTCTAAATATTCTTTGTCGTATGACTGTGTGCTAAAAACGGCTGTTTTCATGTATGGTGTTTATTGAAATAACTAGACGTGAATTTAGCTATTTGAAATTTTATTCGCCACGAAAATTGCTGAAAGTATGCTCAATATGAGGACAGTCATTTAAGGTTCTACAAGAATATGATAAGTTGCAGAATCTACTTTTTGATTTTAATAATAGCTCCAAAAACGATGTTGCCTTGGCCAAAAAAGAAATCTTGACTGGCTTTGTCTGCAGAAGACATGGTAGTGGTAATGTCTGGCATGTTAATATAACCACCCTTTAACTCCGACTGGATAAAGAAACCGTCAAAGAATGTGACGTTCAAGCCTACACTGCCATCTAGTCCAAATCCAGAAAGGTGAAATTCATCGTTTCTCGCTCTACTCAGTAAAGTGGTATTGGTTCGTGGATATAAAATACCTACACCAGCTCCCAAAACGCCGTTCACCGTGATTTTGTTGAAATCTAATAGCTCTTGAGAACGTCTTACAGCTGTATTGACGTAGTTAAGGCCATCCGTATGTTCAAATTTTAGAAAGTCCTCCGTCAGTTTGATGTCATTATTATGATAGACTCCATCGTATGGCGTACCTGAATTGGCTATTTCTCCAGTGATTTTGACGGTCTGATTAGCCTCCATCACATATTTCATGTGATCTATTCCAAATGAAACATCCCAGTTTTTCTTTATAAAGTAGCCAATTCTAAAGTTATACTGCGGAATGGTCACATTTTTAGGATTGATATATTGATCTACACTAAAAGGTGTTTGCCTGTCTTTGGCCACCACTTTTTTCAATAAGAAGTCGTAATCTACTCCTGAAAAAGTGATATCAGATTTGGTGAATCTACCGCTGTTCCAGCCGCCATAAAAATAGAATCTGTGAAAATCTTGTTTCTGGTTAAGATGATGGGGTGTCTGGGCAATGCTGAGAAAAGAAATCGTACTTAAAAAAGCTAAAACTAATGTGAATCTCATGACTATTTAAACACGGTGACCTCTGTGAAAGACTATGAATTTATGCTACTACAAAATTAATGATTATGTAGTTTCCAATTGCACTTTTTTTATAAAACGACGTATGCTTCTCTAAAGGTATTTTTCAACCTTCAGGGGTTCAGAATTTGAAATTCGAGGATTATTAAAGTCTCTGTATAAACTAGTTATCCTTAGCATAAGATCATAGATTTAAAGACAAGCTTGATAGAGACTTATTTCTGCCTAGTAATAATCAATTTCTACACAAGCACATTTCTTAAAATTAATAAAGAGATAGCGAGCGTTATTTCAACTCACTTATTCTTACTTTTTTAGTTTTAAGTTTTGTATTATTCAAAGAGGCTATGAGTTTCTCAACTTTGTTACTCGGTACGGCCACAAAGGCACAATCTTGCTTTAGTTCTATATTGCCCAATTCTTCTTTTTGAAGTTCTCCCTGTTTGAAAAATAGACCAGCAATATCACCTTTTGAGATTTTATCTTTTCTTCCGCCAGAAATAAATAGCGTGGTCCACCCTATGCCTTCTACTTCGTTATCCGGCTCTCCTAAGTATATTTCTTCTGAGTCTTTAATGAACTCGGGTAGTTTTTCATCCTTACCTCTTATGATGTAAGCGGTTCCTTCGCTGTGCATTCTGGCTGTTCGCCCGTTTCTATGTGTAAATTCTTCTTTCTTAAATGGAAGCTGAAAATGAATAATGAAATCTATTTCTGGCACATCTATGCCTCTAGCAGCCAAATCTGTTGCTACTAATATTTTACTACTGCCATTTCTGAATTTTATCAATGCTCTTTCTCTGTCAAGCTGCTCCATACCTCCAAAAAAACATTCGTGTCCAATCTTTTTCCTCTCGAGAAAGCTTGTGACAACCTGGATGGTGTCTTTCAGATTACAGAAGATGATACCGTTACCATTTCCTATATGAGCAATCAGATTGCCCAATGCATCCAGTTTGTTTTTGGTAGTGGCAACTACCGTTTTAAACTTAAGCTTGCTTTCGGATTCCGATAAGAAGTTGATAAACTTAGGAGATTTCAATCTTAAGAATTCTGGTATTTGGGCTTTTTGTGTAGCAGATGTTAATATTTTCCGGTCTAAAACAGGAAGAGACTCCACTATCTCCTTCATTTCTTTTTCAAAACCAGTTTCCAGAGATTTGTCAAACTCATCGAGCACCAATGTTTTGATAAACTGTGTAGCGATGTTTTCTCTTCTAATGTGGTCAGCTATTCTTCCTGGTGTACCTATTAGAATCGCCGGGGAATGCTTGAGCTCCATTTTGTCTTTTGAGCCTGAGCGACCTCCATAAACGGCATTGATTTTATAACCGCTTCCCATTTCTCTGGTTACTTGCTCTATTTGAATGGCAAGTTCTCTTGACGGGACCAAGATCAAGGCTTGTATCTCTTCAGATTTAGGGTCAAGGTTAGCAACTAATGGCAGTAAAAATGCCAAGGTTTTACCTGAACCAGTAGGGGAGAGCAGCACCACTTCATTATTATTGGCGATAGCCTTAATAGATTCTATCTGCATGGCATTGAGTTCTGCTATACCCAATTTGTCTAAGATTTCTTGCTGCTCTTTTTTCATGGTGCAAATCTATCCATTTTATACAGTCCTACCACCTTAATTTATCGGATGCTATAACAATCATTTTTGTTGTCGGAATTACTGATTTTGTAGAATCATGTGCCGTTCATTATGAAAAATTAACAATTATAAAAGACAGAAGTGGCTTGATTGTCTTCGTTATTTTCTAATTTGTCGCCTTCTAAAACAAACTAAAGGCAAGAATGAGAGGAGAAGGAGTGAAGTTTAACATCCGGAGTCAACCGGAATTTTTTAGAGAAGTGGTGAAAAGGGTCAATGCCCATTTTAAAAACAATAACATTTCTAAGCAAGGAAATGCCAGCATGGTTTTCAAAACTATTTTCATGTGTGGCCTTTATTTTATTCCTTATGGCTTTATACTTAGTGGCATGGTGAGCTCTGTGGCAGGAAATATGGGTCTTTGGGCATTGATGGGTTTTGGTATGTCAGGTATAGGATTGTCTGTGATGCATGATGCTAATCATGGTTCTTACTCAAAGAATAAAAACGTCAATAGTTTCGTAGGACTCATCATTAATTTTGTAGGTGGGTATCACATAAATTGGAGGATTCAGCATAATGTGCTTCATCATACTTTTACAAATATTCAGGGTTTAGATGATGATATCTCAAAAAACAACTCGTTGAGGCTTTCCCCTCATCAGGTGCAGAAATCGTTTCATAAATATCAAATATTTTATGCTCCGTTTTTATACAGCCTACTGTCACTCTACTGGTTTATAGGTAAAGATATTGAGCAAACTGTCAAATATGGGAAAGAAAACTTAGTGCAGGAGCAAGGTATTTCCATATTAAGAGCTTCTATTGAGATATTCTTCGCTAAGCTGCTTTATGTCATCATATTTATAGTTTTGCCACTCACGCTATCTAGTTTAGTTTGGTGGCAAACGCTTTTAGGCTTTTTATTAATGCACGCTATCTGCGGTCAAGCTTTAGCTTTGATTTTTCAATGTGCACATGTATTAGAAGAAACGGATTTCTTTATGCCAGATGAATCGGGTACTTTAGAAAATAGTTTTGCTATTCACCAAATGAGAACTACGTCAAATTTCGCCAACGGCAGCACTTTCTTTTCGTGGTTTATTGGAGGTCTTAATTATCAGATTGAACATCATTTGTTTCCAAACATTTGCCATGTGCATTATAAAGATATTTCCAAAATTGTAAAGGCTACGGCTTTAGAATATAATGTGCCTTATAACCATCATAAGACATTTTATGGTGCACTGAAAAGCCATTTTTCAGTCCTAAATAAGCTTGGTATGGGAGCCGCTTAGGTTCGTCTGAAATATTCGTATTATGCAAAAGGAGGCTGTCTCAAAAATAAGAGACAGCCTCTTTTTATGCGTAATTTTAAGCATATTGTCTATTACGCAATTCTCAAAGTATACTTTTTACTTATGACTCTTACTGGTTTATAGATGACCTTCTACAGTTTTGAAAATTAGGGAATGAATTGGAGTAGAACTTTAAAAGGTAAAAAATGCAAAGTACTTTACCATTTGAATTTTTATAAAACATGTTGTTGTTTTTCAAAAGATTTCGGAATTTCACTTAGGAACCCACACTTTTAAACTTTACCTAGATTTCTAGGGGTTTTACTCCAGATAAAAAATCTACATTTCAAAATGAAAAACAACACAATAATATACTTGCTTTTTGGAATTTTTCTTGTTTTCACATCCTGCAATGAAAAAGATATTGGTCCCTTTGTAACGATAAGCAATACGGATTTTGAGAAATATCTGGTAGACAATGGGCTAGATGCAGATGGGATAGTCAACGGGAGAATGCGAGAACTAGAAATACGAAGTATAGACAGTTTAAATTACCAAGATTTTCTTTCAGAAGATATGCAGGCCGATAGAGCCCATTTCAAACATTTAAGATATCTCAATACGAATTTAAAGAAGGGGTGGCAAGATTTGGAGCATTTTACAGCCTTAAAAACACTTTACCTTAAGGGAGGTTATCAAAATAGTGGTAATGTGGTACTGAATGTTCCCAATTTACGAGAATTAACATTTCAATCATCACAAGTAGATTCACTTGATTTAAAAGCTATGGAGCATCTATTTTATTTGCATATATCAGATTCTCGTGACCTAAGACAGATTAGCCTTCCAAGAACTCCTTCTCTAAACTATTTACACATTGCAGGTTCACGGATTAAAGAAATAGATTTTGCTTGTATAAATAGGTCATCATGGCTTAGAGAAGTAAATTTTTTAGATAATCTTCATATCAATTCAATGGATTTTGAAAATTGCACAAATCTTCAACGCGTGTACTGTACAGGCAATTTCTATATGAAACATTTGGATGTGTCGGATGCTCAAAACCTGGTTGAATTGCATACGGATGGCAGCTTTATAGACGAGATATGTGTGAGGAATTTAGAACAGGCAGAGAAGCGAAATGGCCTTATCCTATATTATGAGCAACCAATTCCGAGGTATGCTTTCACCAAAGAAGATAAAACAAAATATGTGGATTGTTCCGAATAGCAGAGATGTCATTCAAATAAGGATTTATGACCATTTCTGGAGATAATCAATTTTTAGATAAACCAGATCTTATATAAGCATTGGAGGTTTATCTATGGTTTGTAAGACTTTTTAGGTAAGATTAATCTCTTAACCATGCCATTCTCTGTGCCCAATCGTCCAAAAATTGTTTCCGATATTTATTGACCGTTTTGGCTCCAGCTCTGTTTTTTTCATGAAGAGAATCTGCAGGGTTATCGGTCCAAAAATGAGCCCCATGCTTGGTAGGAACAAAGACACCACCCCAACTTTCGGCTTCCGGATTTTCTATATCGCCATTTAGAAAGTATAAGACACTAGGCGTATCACCCATTTTGATGTCTTTCTTTTTCTGGTAAAACAGGTTTCCTAAAGCTCCATGGTCTTTAATGTGAGCTTCGGTAAAAGCGGTGTTTTCGTAGCTGTCTTCTTGATATCCTCCCATATACATGCCTCTAAAAGTGGTGTTGTTTTCTATCCACCATAAATCCGGATGTGTTTGGAAGATATAATTTCGTGAGCTGCTGTCTTGAACGGTATTCCATGAGCCAATAGAATAAACCCTTAGGTTTTCTTTTATTTCCGGTTTCTGATGAAGAGCCTCAGCCACATCGGTCATAGAGCCCCAAACCAAGACATAGAGCGGTTTGGGTTTTATCTCATCTGCTTTTTGTATCATCCAGCTGGCTCCTTCACTTAGATGTTCTGGCTTTTCATGGGCTTGAGGTTCCGTAGCCCCTTGCTTGGTTATGCTCATCAGATATTCAGGCGTAGGGAAATCTGAACCATGTTTTTTTAGGTACTTATAATCTTTTTGGTACGCTTTAATTACCTCTTCTATATGTTCCTTTCGTCCTTGATGTGGCGGAGAACTAATGATGCCTTTTAGATTAAATCGGTCTGCATAAACCAATAAATGTACCATAGACTGATAATCGTCAGGGTCGCTGCCGCCAATATCCGTACTGATAATAATATTCGGTCTGTCTTCTGCCATTTTGCAGCCTAAAATGAAGAGCATAAAGAAAAGGCTATAGATACATTTCATGGTTCTGATATAAGCTTATGGATAGGTTTGAGCTATTTTTTCTAAGAACAGCATTTCTGCATAAAACTGCCAGTCGAAATTGACCGACTGATTGGCCAAATGTGAATGATGATCTTGATCTAAGATATAATTGGCTGGTTTATTCAAAACCCTGGTTTTACTATATACCGTTTCAAGTTTGCTTCTCTTTTTACTAAAATCATCACTTAAGGTTTTAATGCTTGCTAAGGCCGTTGCGGTTTCCGCTTCTGTTTTGGCTTTGTCCAGCCTTTCTAGACTTAAAAGAGCATTGGAGGTGAAACCAATCATTTCATTGACCTGCTCATAAACTTCCAGCGTATAAATATTTCTATTGGCTTTGGATTTCATATCTGCTATGATGGCCGCCGTTTTTTGATAGCTATCAAAAGCCGTTTTTGCTTTTGCCAGTCGCTCTTCGTTTTCTGCACTCCAAATTCCTTTTTTATCCAAAAGAGGTAAATCTATGACACCGTCGGTCAATGCATTCTCCATCTTCATAAGATAATTTCTTTTGTTTTCTTTCAAAAGAGCATTTTTCCAAAAAGCGACTTGTACTTCCAAGTCATCAATAAAACCGTATGCTGCTGGAGCCAATTCAGATGCGAATTCTCGCTGTCTGTGTGCTGCTTTAATTTCTTCTTTTGATCTTTGTTCTCCAGCCCAAGAATATTCCGCAAAAGCCAGAATACCACGCATGTAAAGCTCAAAATGAGGGGAGTCGTCATCCCAAAGTGTTAGAAATAACCTATTCAGTTTATTGTCAATAGAAGCTTTAACAAAAGACCTGATATTGTTCATGTTGCTTTCTTCTTGTGGCATTAATACCCATCTGGTTTGTCCTGCTGTGGCACCCATTACTTGCAAGTCATTATCCAGAAACCATTTCATGGCTTTGCCATTTCCAAGGGCGTCGGAGTTGCTATAGTTCCATCGCATGTAAATACAGTTTTTAGGAAGCTGGTCAAGAAAGGCTAATAGTTTATGCTCATTCTCTTTCCATATTTTATCTACTTCTTCTTGACTCTGTTTAGAGTCAAACATCGATTCGTAAACACCCGAATCTTTCAAAGGCATGTCGTCCCAGAAAATAGGTATTCTTCCATGCTCTTCGGCAAATTTGCAGACTTTGTTGAGCCAAATCAATTGAAGTTCCAAAGAACTTTTACCACTGTTTCTTCCCGTGGTATGCACCTCATCTCCGCCAATATGCAGGTATTTGCCATCTGGAAGGGCCTCAATGGCGTCTTTGTATAGGTCAAATTGTACCTCATAAGTTTTAGGATTAAGTGGATTAAAGGCCCAGTCGCTTTCTGGATCGTCTCTAAGCTCTTTGTATTTATCGTGCTTTAGAATAAAGGAAGCATGCCCAAGCCCCTGTACTAATGGACTAATTTCTATGTGTCTTTCTTTGGCATAATTATTCAGTTTTTGGAATTCTTCTTTACTGAGGGCATCTGCAGAAGCGACTTCTGGCTGTAGGCTAAATTGTAATTTGTCTTCTATTTCGATAATGATGCCATTGATTTTGTATAAGGCCAGTTTGTCAATCAGGTTGTAGTAGTAGTTCAATTGCTCCATATGATGTTTCATGTCCAAGTGAATGGAACGATAAGACAATAAAGGATAATCCTCTATATGGCATATAGGCAAGGTTACTTTTTGGTCGTAAGCATCAGTAAGGAGTTGTTCTAGCGTTTTAAAGGCATAAAATAAACCCGATTGGTCTTTGCCTATAATTTGAACTTTATCCTCAGAAATGTCCATAGAATAGCCTTCTGCTTCCACGTTTATGGTACTATCTATACTATAGATGATTTGAGCATCAGATTCCTTATCACTAGTTTGTAAGTTCTCAAATACTTGACTTAATAATGGTAGCGAATCGCTTTTGGGAGAGAAGGCTGTTTTTAGACTGTTATGCTCCAAAGAACTCGCTCCCGAAATTTCAAATTTTTGAGGCTGTGGTAAAACTTTGAATTCTCCTACTTTTTTGGAACCACAAGACAAGAATGTAAAGAAGGAAGCGAATAGAATAAGGGATTTTAGTTTGTTCATTTTAGTTAGGGTTGGTCATGATTGTAAATCTTTGTGTCTTTAAAAAATGCTGGTTTCTAACCATTTGAAAATAGAAGGCATCCATTCATTGGTGGGAATAGAAAGCACAAATCCATGATTCCCTTTTGGGTAAAGATGCATTTCTGCAGACACTTTGTTTTCGAGTAAAGTCTGATAAAACAAGATGCTATTTTCTACAGGAACCACGGTGTCGTCTCCGGTATGTGTTATCCACGTAGGAGGGGTGTTTGAGCTAACGTGCAGCTCATTAGAAAAAAGACTTTTTAGTTCTTCGTTTGGCTTTTCGCCTAAAAGGTTTCTTCTGGAGCCCGCATGAGCCAGTTCATCTTTCATGCTGATAACAGGATATACCAAAATCATAAAGTCTGGTCTGAGGTTGGCATTATTGGGGTTTGGAATATATGATTTGTCGAAATGAGTGCCTGCCGTACTCGCCAAATGTCCACCAGCAGAAAATCCCATTATGCCAACTAAATCAATATTGACATTCCATTCTTTGGCATTTTCTCTTACCAGCTTTAGAGCTTGCTGAGCATCTTGTAAAGGACCGATGGAAGTATTGGACATGATTTCATTACTCGGAAGCCTGTATTTGAGAAGAAATGCAGAGATGCCATTGGCATTGAATTCTTTCGCAATGGCGGTACCTTCTTTTATATAGCTTTCCATGGCATAGCCACCTCCAGGACAAATCACGACTGCAGCACCGTTTGCCAAAGGTTTTTCGGATAAGAAAATTTCTAAGGTGGGTAGGGATATTTTATTGTAACCGAATAGAAGACCATCTTTTTCTAGTCTATTTTCTTTCATTTCATTCGGAATACTATTCGGTATTTCAGTATCGTAGAGTGGAATGATTTGTTGAGCATTCAGTCCTGTAGTTAGGAGAATAAAAGAGAATACGAGCGTAAATTTCATGAATAGGTTTTGTTTTATAATAGGGTTTTATTCATATATGGGTTGAACTCGCTTTATGCATTAGGCAATCTCCCGATAGCTATCGGGACCGTAGCTAAATTGCTTCCCATCGGCAAGCTCAGGGTAACACAAATCAGTACGTAAACCCATTTAAACTCAATCAACATATCCCTTCGACATTAACTCAGGGAAAACGCTATGCTAATTTCCTTTTATTGTCTGATTTATTGCAACTTAAAACGATTTCCCAACGCATAATCCAGGTTGAACGAATAAGACCACTAAGATATCTACATAATTTGAATTAGCGTATTTGATACATCTGCTTTTTAAGGTGTAGTGACCCCAAAATCACTAAACCTATCAGAATGAAGATAATTGAAGCGGTCATGGTGGGCTCATTGTCATAAAAAGAAAAAGCTTCCGAAGATTCGGAAGCTCTTGTCTAACCCCTAAAATAAACCACTATTTTAAGCTTTTATAAGTATTGGTCTTATGACCCATGTATAATCTGTGTTTAGAATTATGCCTTTATAACGTAGGAGGGGTACTCGGAAATTGTCCAGTCTTCGAGAAATTTATTTAGAGGTAATTTCTCATTAACAATCGTTAACAACAGGCAAAATAAACCTTCATGATTCAGCCTGCATCTAAGAGGTATAATTCAACAAAAAGCCTTTGGAGAGTTATTCAAATTTCAATTCTTAAACATTTACAATTATGAAAAAGCTAATAGCACTATTGACCGTAATGACCATGATAGTAGGAACTTCCATGGCACAGTATTCAAATAATGGCCAGAATAAATCTTATGCCTATAATGGGAATTCGCATCACATACCATCTAAATCGAGGGCTTCCAGTATCAATTCTTATCAAAAACAGGCACGTGAAAGAATAGCAGATGGAATAGTTTCTGGAGCTATTACATCTCATGAAGCCAAGAGGTTATTAGAGTATGCAGAAAGAATAGAAATGAAGGAAAACAAATTCATGAGAAATGGTAGAATAACCGGAAGAGAAACTCAGGAATTGAAGGAAGATTTGAATGATTTGAACAGGATGATCATGAAAGAAACCAGAGACCGCGAACGCTCAAAGGTGGATGATTTCAAAAGGTATGATCGCAGTAAAAGACAGAATCACTAAGAGTGCGTTCCTATAAAAAATTGAGTAATAGTTTTGAGTAATGTTAAACGGGCAGCCTTCTGGGTTGCCTGTTTTTTGTTTATATCGCCTAAGAAAATAGCTCTGGCAATCCCAAAAGAGAAGCAATTTTCACATCTGCGATATTAAATTTTTCCTCCTCAAATTCTTCTTTGGCAGGAACTGCCACGACCTGAGCCCCTGAAGCAACAGCTCCTTTTACACCATTGCCCGAATCCTCTAAAATCAAGCAGTTTTCTATTGGAGTCTGAAGTCTCTTGGCTACGGTTAAATATACGGCAGGGTCTGGTTTGTTGAATTTTTCCAATTCGGCAGAATGATAAAATTCAAATTTGTTGAAAAGGTTGAATTTCTCTAAAACCATTTCAATCATAGCAATGGGCGAAGCGGAAGCCAAACCTATACTGAAATTTTTATTTTGTGCCCATTCTAATGTTTCTAGTACACCAGGCATTAATGGTGCAGTTTCTTTGATGGCTTTTGTAGCTTCCGCAAAAAGCTCTGTTTCCATGCTATCAAAATCTGGATTTGGCCAAGCTTGCTTAGCATACCAAAATTGAATCACGTCTTTCACAGGCTTGCCAGTGGTTTCAATGCATTGAGCAGTGGTCAAGGTTATACCTACTTTACCAAAAACGACTTTCTCTGCGATATGCCAGCAGGGTTCTGAGTTTACCAGTAGGCCGTCCATATCAAATATTATGGCTTTAACTTTTGAAGTGTCTAGCGTTTTCATAGTCATAATTATAAGTCAGTATTTTTGGAAAAGGATTTCTTTAAAGTTTGATACTAGGCTTCTTCGGTACTCAGTTGTTTGTCGTACAGTTCTTTATAAACACCGTTTTTTTCCATTAAGCTTTCGTGTGTACCTTCTTCCACTATCAGTCCATCGTCGAGTACGATAATTTTTTGAGCCAATTTAGCAGAACTCACTCTGTGAGAGATGATTATACTCGTTCTGTCTTGCATGATACGCTCCAAGTTACCCAAAATTATATTTTCGGTATTGGTATCTACAGCAGAAAGACAATCGTCAAGAATAAGTACTTTAGGTTCTCTAACGATGGCCCTGGCTATGGACAAGCGTTGTTTTTGACCTCCAGATAAGGTCACGCCTCTTTCGCCTATTTGTGTATCAAAACCATATTCAAAATCGATAATGTTTTGATACAAATCTGCATCTCTTGTGGCCTGAATGACGGCCTCTTCTCCAATTTCTGGACTTCCAAATCTCACATTATTTCTAATACTATCAGAGAAAAGGAAGACGTCTTGGGGCACATAGCCCATTTGAGAGCGAAGCTTCTGAATGTTATAATCTTTGATGTTTCGGTGGTCTACGTCTATTTCACCCGTAGAGGTGTCATACATTCTTAAAAGTAGATTTGCTAAGGTACTTTTTCCAGAACCTGTAGTTCCTAAAATAGCTACAGATTCTCCAGGAGCTATTTCCAGACTAAAGTTTTTCAGGGCATGAATTCCTGAATCTGGATAGGTGAAATTGACATTTTTAAAAGAGATAGCACCTTCAATAGTTACATCCAAGTTTTTCTCAGAAACGATATCGTTTTTAAGAGCTAGATATTCGTTAATTCTTTCCTGCGAAGCCGCAGCCTGCTGAATTTGACTGGTGGTCCAACCTAAGGCTATGAGTGGCCAAGTCAGCATGAAAACATACATGATAAACTCTGTGATATTTCCTGGCGTAAGATTGCCTGCAATAATCTCCTGTCCTCCTACAAACACGCATATCACGGTACTCAAACCTATCAAAAACATTACGATAGGAAAGAAAAGTGCATCTACCTTCGTAAGGTCTAATTGCTTATCTCTGTACATGTTACTTTCTACCTTAAACCTTTCGTAAGAGCTTTTTTCCATGGCAAAAGCCTTTAAAACTCTAATGCCACTAAATGCCTCTTGCACATAATTTGATAGTTTAGATAAGCTCTTTTGAATCAAAGCGGAGCGTTTATTGACTCTACTGCTCACAAAAAAGATACTCAAAGAAAGGATGGGCATAGGCAGAAGCACCCACCATGTAAGACGTGCGTTGACAGAAAACATGTAAGTCAAAATGATGACTACCAGTGTAATCATGTTTAATAAATACATAATGGAAGGTCCAATATACATTCTTACTTTTCCGACATCTTCAGAAACTCTGGTCATTAAATCTCCTGTAGAATGCTGTCTGTAAAAGCTTAATGGGAGGGTTTGGTAGTGAGCGAATATCTCATTTTTCATGTCGAACTCTATATGACGAGACATCACTATGAGGGTTTGACGAACCAAAAAAAGGAAAAAGCCTTTTAAAATGGCCATGGCTAAAATAAGCACGCCATAAACGCTAAGACTATATATAAATACATCGTACATGTTATTTTGTACTTGCGTACCATTATACATGAAATAGATGTCAATGTTTTCTTTGACCAGATCTAGAGCATGCCTTACGACCTGAGCTGGAACTACACCAAAAAGATTAGAAATTAGCGTAAAAATAGTTCCGGTAATGAGATACCATTTATATTTTAAGAGGTATTTATTTAAGTGGGCTAGGTTCTTCATGTAGCTTCTTCTGTACTGCTAAAAATGTTTTTTTTGCCAAATTTCATCATTGGCCTTATGATTAAACGGAGGGACTGGTCGTAGGTAACGTAGTTCCAAACCCAGTTTATGAATATCAATAATTTGTTTTTTACGCCTAGAATAGAAAATAGATGAACAACCATCCAGACATACCAGGCAAATGTACCTTGAAAACGCCAAAACGGTAAATCCACCACGGCTAAGTTTCTTCCTACTGTGGCCATAGAGCCAAGGTCTTTGTACTTAAAGGCCTTAGTTTTCTCTCCTCTCATTATCTTCTGAATGTTTTCGGAAAGGAGCTCTCCTTGCTGAATGGCTGGCTGAGCTACCATTGGGTGTCCGTAGGGTAGTTTATCGGAAGTCATTTGGGCCAAATCTCCTATGGCGAAGATGTCCTCATAACCCTGAACAAGGTTAATGTCGCTGACTTCTAGTCTGCCATTTCTGGCATAAGATTCAGGATTTATGCCTTCTATTTTATTGCTTATAATACCAGCAGCCCAAACCACATTATTCGTTCTGATTTTATCCCCTTTGTCGGTGGTGGCGTATCTGCCATCAAAATCTGAAATTCTTTCTCCAAGTCGGAGTTGAACTCCAAGGTCCTCTAAATAATCTTTTCCTTTTGCGGCAGCTTGATCAGACATACTCGGCAAAACACCCATAGAAGACTGGAACAAGTATATTTTCATGTTCTCGAAATCTAATTCGGGGTAATCTTTGGGCAGGATTATCTTTCTCATTTCGGCCAAAGTACCAGAGATTTCAACGCCTGTTGGGCCACCGCCAACAACGACCACAGACATCATTCCTTCTTTTTCTACCTCATCGGACTCGGAAAGAGCGTCTTCGAAATTTTGTAAGACTCTATTTCTGAGATATATGGCTTCCGAAATGCACTTCATAGGCATGGCATTTTTCATGATATTCTCCATGCCATAATAATTGGTGTCGGCTCCCATGGAGAGCACCAAATAATCGTAATTTACAACGCCTATCTCAGTTTTAAGTTGCTTAATATCTGTA
>NZ_JBSRVI010000170.1:0-39748 GCF_055134445.1 Arcticibacterium sp. | reverse complement strand
TGTGCTCTTCCGATCTAAATTGTAGACCTTAATTTAAGTTCGGAAAAAGCTCTTTATCTCAGCCTTATAATAAATGAGTTAATTACTAACTCCTGCAAATATGCTTTTAGCCATCAAAAATTTCCTGAAATTAATATTCTTCTAAAAAGAGAAACACTTCAAGGGCATTTACATTTTTGGGATAATGGTTCCGGAATTACAGTTGAAAACAAAAATGGATTCGGTACGCAACTTATTGCTATGCAAGCAGAACAACTTGATGGAGAATTAAGCTATTATAATAACAACGGAACTAACTTTATAATGAACTTCGCCCTATGAAACCACTACATATACTTATCGTAGAAGACGAGCTAATTACTGCCACAGACTTACAGGAAACCTTAAAGCTATCTGGACATGAATCCAAAATTGCTAAAAATGCCAATCAAGCATTGAGCCTTTTTAATAAAGAATGTTTTGAACTAGTTCTTTGCGACATTACCTTAAAAGGTTCAAATAAAAATGGTATAGAATTAGCAAAAGAACTTAAAACAATCAAACCGCTTCCCGTAATATTCTTAACTGCTCATAGCGAAAATTTTACATTTCGAATGGCCAAAGAAGTTAAACCGGCTGCCTATATAATAAAACCATTTAGAGAACTCGAATTAAACTATCAGATAGAACTCGCTTATTTAAATGCTGTCATGTGTGATAAAGAAGTATCACCCTTAGCGGCAGATTCCATTTATCTTCCTAACAGGCATGAGTACATACGAATAAAAAAATCCGAAATTATTTGTATTCATGCGAATGGAAGCTATGTAGATATTTTTTTAAAAGGGCAAAAAAAGCCCTTTCAAGCTTCCATGAATATAAGTTACCTTGAAGAATTTCTACAAATCAGTAATTTTTATCGAATCTCAAGATTCTTCATTATAAACCTAGATTACCTCAACAAGTTTGATGCAGTAACCGTATGTATGGAAGAACTTCCTGAACTTAATATTTCAATTCCCAAAACCAAAAAAACGGAGTTCCTAAAAAAGGTTACCGTTCTTAAAACTCCTAGATAATATTTATCAACCCTTATCAAATAAAGGAGATTTATCAAGAATTTTGTCAATCAGGTTATCTGGAATCTGATTGACAGAGTTCTTCAACCTTTCGGCCCAAAAATCTGTAATCTCTTGTAAATCTCTTTCCTCTAGCCTGTGCTCTTCCAATTCAAAAGTTTCTCTATTGAATATTAAGATATCAATTGGGAAACCCACATCACTAGCACAAACTCTGGTAGAGTCAAAAGACAAGAAACCCGTTTTTAGAGCAAACTCTAAACTGGAATCATAAGTAATGGTACGCTGCAAAACAGGCTTTCCATAACCGGAATTTCCAATGATCATAAAAGGCGTACCTTCACCTACTTCTATCCAATTGCCTTCAGGATACAGCAAATACAGTTTAGGCTCTTCGTCCTTTGGCATTTGCCCACCCACAATGGTAAAAATGTTGAAGCTTATTCCACTTTTGGCTAAAATATCACGGTCTTCTGCCGCCACACGTTTAATCTGCTTACCTAAGGCATTAACAGCCTGATACATCTTATCAAAACCTTCTGTCTCCTCCAAAAGCTCTTCAAAATAACAGAGTACCTTATCTCTTACAGACCTCAATCCTGAGGTCATGATGAAAATAGGATATTTACCATATTTATGAACAAAAACCTTTTTTGCAGTCGTGGTTTCTGAGCCTGAAGTAATTCTAGTATCTGCCAGAGCCACTAGCCCTTTTCGTAATTTTATTCCTAAACAGTAAGTCACTCTTTGAACGGTTTAATAATGATCGCCACAAAGGTATTGTAGAACAATAATTTTGCTAATATTCGGAGAAATAGTTTTTATTTTTTTGTCAATCTGCCATTCTAAGTAGACAAATCTTAGATTTTATAGACCCCAGCCTTCTTATTCATCTCCATTACCGCATCTTCTATACCTTTTGGAGTCATGGGATACATGTCTATTATCTGCTTAATTATTTGAAGCGACATGGTATGTGCCCAGTATTTTAAGGGTTCTGGATTTATCCAAGCTATCTTCTTGAATTTCTTCTTGAGGCTTTCATAACTATTTAGGCTTTGTTGGTTAATTTCATAGGTTCCCATACTGGCATCACCAATGATGAAAATCCTGTAACTCGGGTCCTTATTTAAGAGCTCCTTGATTTTCACCACTTTAGTACGATGCACGTCTGCAAAAACCTCCCCATATATGGTATTATGGAAATAGTAGGTTTCCAAATCGTGGGCAAAGCGGGTTTTCATTTTCTTAAAAAGCTCTCTTACCACCTTTACATAGGAAAGCATAGAATACCCCCCATTATCTATCAGTAAAATAACCCTAAGCTTACTTTCCATTACATTTTTAAGCTCAGGAATGAAAAGACCTCCTCGCTTTATGCCTAAGTTAATGGTATTCTCAATGTCTATTTCGTCGTGAGCAGATGCTTCCACTATCCCTTTTAGTGCTGCCAATGCGGCATCAATATTATTGTCATTCACCAAACTATTGACCTCCACCGGAAAATAGTTCTTATCGTTCAAAACAGCTCTTGCCATCTTTCCACCTCCCGTTCCTCCTACCCTTATTCCTCCTCTGGCAGCACCGCCATGCCCATAAGGAGAAATACCGCCCGTACCTATCCAATGACTACCACCAGAGTGCTTGGTTTTCTGGTTTTCCTGAATGGTTTTCATTCTCTCTAGCAACTGTTCTAATGACAGACCTGAATAATCAGCCATTTTCTCTAAACACCTTTCCTGACTTTCGCCCTCTTGCTGCAAAGATGAATCCTGCTGATAAGGATTATCCTTATCCCATAGCTCTTTCCCGTTTATTACCTCTTGAATGTCATAAGTTGTGAGATGAACCTCATCTAAGAACTTGTTGACCAATTGCTCTTCATCCAGAGACAGGTATTCTTGATATTGTTTTTCTTTCCATTTTTTAAAAGTCGCAGAGCGAAGGATTGCATCGTTTAGGCGTTCGCCATTATCAATATCTATCTCTAAGAAGTACGCATAAAAGGCTTTGGTATAAGGCCCAATCAAGGCTTTGTCTTTAACAATGATGGCCTTCAACACGTTATAAATATCTCCAAGGGTTCTTATCAAACCCTTTTCCATAGATTTTTGAAGCAAAAGCAAAGCCCTTACGTCGGTAGGTATACCATGTTCTCTAAAATGCTGTGGAAGGGTTTCGAACATACTTACTAAGAATATTTAAATTCAATTATAAAACCCTTGTTTTCTAGGCTCCGGCTCGCCTGAAAGTGAACGCTTGATTTTCTCCATATCCGCTTGGGTTTTGACCAATACTCCTAAACCGTCCAAACCTTTAATTTTTTCTATGGCACCCTCGCTAGAAAATGCCTGAACATATTTGAGCCAGTTTAGTAATTCTCTTGTGGTAGGGGCTCTTTCTAAACCTAGATTGCGAAGCTGATAAAAAGCATCCAATGCTACCTCAATTACCCTATCATGAATTTCAGGGTGATGCTTTAGAACTATTTCACGCATTAAAGTAGCGTCAGGGAAATTGATATAATGGTAAATACAGCGACCCTTAAAAGCCGTTGGCAACTCCTGCTCTCTGTTGGATGTAATCACTATGGCTGGCATATTCTCTTCTGAAACGGCTATCACCTCACCAGACTCAGGCATGATAAATTTTCTATGACTCAGAGCATAGAGTAAATCGTTAGGAAACTCTCTTGGAGCCTTGTCTATCTCGTCTATTAGCAGCACCGAATGCGGACTAGAGAAGGCCAAAGCTGCTGGGCCTTTAGCCACATAATCTACCAAGTTTTCAGAATTTCTTCCACCTGTAGAAAGATTGGTTTCTAGGCCCTTCTCGTTTCGCTGGGCATTTAAAATTTCTATTTGAGAGTCACGCAAATACTTGACATGGTCAAACCTTGCAACAAAATGCTCTACATTACTTTTTGAACCCGTAGGATAGGTAAAAATGGGCAAACCCGTAGAATCGGCATACTGAATAGGCAGCTCTGTTTTACCCGTTCCAGGCTCTCCTTCTATCAATAATGGCATTCCTAAAACCCTTGCCATATGAAATGCTTGTGCCAAACTTGCGTCACAAATGTATTTATCGGAGCCTGTCCAAAACTCAGTCAATGCCATTACTTTTTTGTTGATGTTTAGTGCAATTTAACACATTTTTCCAAACGAGCGTTCTAGTCCCGCTCTTCAAATAGCACCATCAAAGTCAAAAGCAACTGCTTAAAGTAGCATTACCTATTGCGTTTATGAAAGACTTAAGCGTTCTTATTTTACTATCAAATCCATGGATTCACCTATTTGATGTCCATTTTCAAATTTCTCTCCTAAGAGCTTAGCTACGGTAGCGGCTATTTGATTTTGATACACTTGATGCTCCACCTTCATTTCTCCTAAAGCAGGGGTGTCTGGACCAATAGCGGCTAACCATATGGAGCGGCAGCCTTTCACCTCTTCGCCATGGCTTCTCCATTGGTCTTTTATTTCCTGTCCACGTCCGTGGTCTGAAGTAATAATTATGGTAGTTTTATCCTTGTACTTCGGATTTGACTGGCAATATTCCCAAATCTTTGAAATGTATTTATCAATGGAATTTGCAGCATAAAGATACTCTCTGTATTTGCCCTCATGAGCAAACTCGTCTGTCTCATCAAAACCAATAAACAATAGCTTAGGCTGTTTCTTTTCAAGGTATTCTTGAGCCATATAGTAGGTAACAAAGTCAAATCTTTGGCTAGCCAAACTTGGAACCGTAGCTTGTATTTCGTTTAGCAAAGCCTCTGTTTTAGACTCCGTCACTTCCATAGATTTCCCTGCGGCATTCACGTAAACGCCACTTCTTTTATCGTTTATGATATACGGGAAGACATTCCATGTGGCAAAAGCCGCCACCTGATCTTTATACTTTTTCTTCTTATTAATAAACTCTAAGACAGTCATATTCTTGTTATAAATTTTATCATTAGAATCTACGCTATCATCAGGGTAACCTGTTAAAATCTCGTTATACCCAGGATAAGAAAACCCATAAGGATTCTTAATATCCATCTTACTACCTAATGTTTTGTTCCCGATTATTACACCCTTCTCTTTTACGGTACTCCATAAAAAAGGCATCAAAATCTCTCTTCTCAAGTTTCCCGCTTCCATCCAAAACTTGCCGGCTGTATTTTTAATCGATTCGGTGTAGCCCTCGTCAAATAATAGAGCAGAATCTGCACCAGTAAAAACCTCTTGCCATCGAAGTCCATCTAAGGTAATAAGAATTACATTTTCCGTTTTCTGGGCGGTAGCCGCAAAACTAAAGGCCAAAAGAATAAGAATTTTTTTCATGAGGTTGAATTAAAGTTGAAACACAAATATATAGTTATTTGGTAATGTTGGCTTCGTAGAGCAACTTCCCTTTATAGTCTATAAAACTTAAGTGGGCAGCATTTTTCTTTAAAGTGATGTAAGCAAATCCCTGTCTGGACTCCGCAAAAATAGTATGCTCTAGTTTACCAGTAGGTCTAACCTCAGAACCCGCACCGGAAACAATATGGTGTGTTTTACCCTCTGGTTTTATATACTGCAAATCGTGCTCATGACCTGCTAAATAAAAATCTACATCAAACTCTTTCAAAACTGGAAGTATATGATTTCTCACATCATTTGGATCCTCAATTCTTTTTCCTCCGGTGTATAAAGGATGATGGCCTGTCACTATCTTCCAATCTGCATCAGAATCTCCCAGAGTTTTCCTTAACCACTTCATCTGAGCAGTAGTGTCTTGTGCTGCTACTTTTGCGGCGTATTTTTCTTCTCCGTAATACGCGTCATTCAGGGGATTAGAGTCAATAAAGACAAATAGACCTTTGCTCCCATCTTCTAGTTCTTGCTCAAAAGAATAATATTTTTCAGGCATATTCCATCTTCTGCTGATGTTCGTATAATCAATCTCAGCCTGCATATTTCCTCTGTAATCATGATTACCTAAAACCACAAACCAATTAATATTTAAAGCATGGTCTGAATAGACATCTTCAAAAGACGCCTTCCACTGTGGATCTGAAACACTAGCCACACCATTTGGATAAAAATTATCTCCTGTAGAAATGATAAACTCAGGTTCTAATTTTCTGGCAGCCGCACCCATTGCATTGGCCAGTTCCTTTTGCTTAAATTCTCCCCCTCTTCCCCAATCCCCAAAAACAAAGATACCGGTGGCATCATCATCATAAAATATTTTCTTATCCAGCTTTACCCCTTTCTGCCCGAAAGAAAAGCTGAAAACTAAACTGCATAACACTACTAACTTTATATTTCTCATTTCTTTTATTTAAAACAAATAGATGCCCAAATAATGGGCATCTAATTCAGTCTTTCAACCTACTAATTTTGGGCTAAAAACCTATTTCTTTTTATTCAAGTCAAACTTTAATCCTAAGCTATATCTCGAGTTATAAAACTCCTTCTGCATGGTTCTAGAAGAAATGCCTTGATAATATCTTAAGGGCTGATTAGTAAGGTTATTTCCTTCCAGGTAAATCCTTAATGCTGGTGTTATAGAATATGCTGCATTCACATCTAAGAACGTCTGTTTGTCATAATATCTATCTTCAAAAGCTGAGCCACCCAATTCGTCAATGTAATCGCTAGAATAATTCACTGAAGCTCTGGCTACAAACTTTTTATTTTCGAAAGATAGCGAAGCATTAAACATATTGTTTGCCGTTCCTGGAAGAGCCAAATTCTCATCTTCACGCTCTTCTATCCCAGTAGTTGAAGATTTTGTGTAGGTGTAGTTCAGATAGATTCCAAAACCCTTCCATATCTGACGCTGAAGAGCAACTTCTAAACCGTAAACATCTGCCGTACCGCCGTTTTTAGGTAAACTATATTCTAAGTCATCACCAAATACTGGATCTGAATAGTTTTGTATGGTTTGAGAATAAATAAAATTGCTGATGTCTTTATAGAAAAAGCCCCCAGAAACAATACCCACGTTTTCGAAATAGTTTTCTGCCATTAAATCAATATTAGAAGCAGTAGTCGCTTTCAAATCTGGATTTCCTCTTTCTAATTCGGCATCTTGAGCACTATAATTTGCAAATGGCACTAGGTCATAGTAGTTCGGCCTAGCCATGGTGTTTGTCCAAGCAAATCTTATAATGGCATTTTCCTTAATATCATACTTCACATGCACACCTGGCAAAAAATTTCCGTAAGAATTCGTTCTTGAATCTTTAGAAACCGTCTCGTCGTCTATGTTATATACGTTTCCGGTATAGTCGATGTTTGTCTGCTCAAACCTCAAGCCAAGAATAGCTGAAAACTTAGGTGTAATTTGCTGATCTACCATGGCATAAACTGCCTGAATATTTTCATTAGCAGAGTAAATACCTGAAATGTATTCTTCTGGCACATCTTTTTTCTCAAAAAGAGCGGTATTGTTTAAATCCAAATTTCCCAGAAACTCTGGCGTAGCAAATTGGCCAACCTGATACTGTGCTCCAGGTAAAAAGCCTTTGTCAGAGAAATCTGAATGCATAACACTCGCTAAGTCTGTTATAGTCTCATTAACCTCCTCGTATTCAAAATAATTTAAGTCTCTGCTTTTCTCCTTGTTTCTTGTTCTACCACCAAACTTCAAAACACCATTATTTGAATAGGGTAATTGAAAATCCAGTTTAGCATTAAGGTCTTTGTCATAAGTATATTGATACTGCTCAGAAATAGCATCTATACCGATAGCGAGATTATCTGCCCTATTGGCAAGATATGTAAATGGAGATTTAGTATCTCTTACATCTATTGTTACCGTTTGGGCTTTATCTCTAAAGCTGATGTAACGTTCGTTTGGTCTTTCTTCAGAAGCCTTTGCCAAAGTGACATTCCAAGTTGCAAGTAATCTATTGAAAAGGTGATTTCCGCTTACGGTATAATTATAAACTCGCTGGTCTTCTAATCTTTTAGCCTTATTTCTATCTGTGTTTAAACCTCCCTTGGTCTGGTATTCTACTCGCCCTGCTGGTGATGTAAATGTTCCGTCAGAATTTAAAGTAAAATCACCGTCATCAAAAGCGTCTTCCAGTTGACTCACTCTCATTCTAAACCTATTCTCCCAGTCGTCTCTCCAGTTATACATGGCAGAGAACCCAATAGAATGATTTGCACTTAAATCATAATCCAAACTAGCAGAAAAGCTTCTTCTAATACGCTGAACTTTATATGCTCTAATGTCTAACTCGTCTATAACCGCACCTTGGTCTGTATCTATCCATACGGCTTCTACGTTATCGGAACCAAAATTATGGTCATTATAAGAGCCTGAAAGAACAAAACCCAGTTTCTGATTAAAGATTCTGTTTCCTATCACAAAAGCTCCATTATAAATAGGCTTTTTAGAAAGCATATTTACACCAGAACCCAATGTCCCCGAAACCCTTAAATCGTTAGGAGCTTTTCTGGTTACTAAATTAACCGAACCACCTATGGCATCGGCATCCATATTTGGTAAAACCGCCTTATTTACCTGAATTGTTTGAATCATATCAGAAGGGATTAAATCCATCTGTACCATTCTATTGTCACCTTCTGCAGAAGGAATTCTCTCGCCATTTAAAGTAACCGAGTTTAGCTGTGGAGCCATTCCTCTAATTACAATGTTCCTTGCCTCACCTTGGTCGTTTTGCATGGTAATGCCCGGAATCCTTTTTAACGCATCACCAATGTTTGAATCTGGAAATCTTCCTATTTGGTCAGAAGAAACCACGTTCGTAATATTTGCATTGGTTTTTTGTTGATTCAAAGCTTTCGCTTGACCTTTTAACCTGTCTCCAAGAATAATCACTTCTTTCTCAAGAGTAATTCCCGATACCAGTTCAAAAGTAAATTTATTAGCACCAGCAGCTAAGTTTATCGCTTTCTCTAAGGCATTATAACCTATGTAAGAAATTTGAACATTTTTAGAACCTGAAGTTAGGCTTGTTAAATAGAAACTTCCGTTCATGTCTGTTATGGCATTTTTATTATCCACCTTTACTGTGGCTCCAGGAAGAACCAAGCCGTTCTCATCATAAACATGTCCAGAAAGCGTCGCATTCTGAGCTTGAGAAATAATAGAACTTAAAAGAAAGATTGTTAGCGTAAAAAGTCTTTGCATACTTTAGGTATTTTGATAAATTTCCGCAAAGGTATTTTTCTAGGGTTACCTAATTGTTACCTAAATATTTCCAAATTGTTTAAATGAGTCCATCTTTCTTTCTTATCATTTATTCAAACAAAACACTAACTTTCAATTAATTAAGAAAGGGCCATTAAAAAGATACGATTGAAGTCATACCAATTTAAGAGCCAATTGAACTCCGTTTTTAATCTCAAAACGCCCATTTTCCGTACATTAATTTTCACGAACTCACTGGCATGATTAGTATAATTATACCTACTTATAATGAAGCCAAGCAGATTAACCCTTGCTTGGAACAGATAAGTAGTAATATTCCTAAAAACACAGCACTTGAAATTATACTAGCAGATTCTCCACAGTCGAATGATGACCTTCAAAGCGTTGCCATTAACCAAAGCGTAAAGTATTTTAGAGCCCAAAATGCAGGACGTAACCATCAGATGAATGAAGCTGCAGCTACCGCAAAAGGCAATATTCTCTATTTTGTTCATGCAGATGTGCTGGTTCATAAAAATTTCATAGATGATATACAGCATGCCATTAAGAATGGAGCAGACATGGGCTCTTACAGAAGTTGGTACGACTACTACCCCAACCCATTACTTTATATAAATGCTTTTTTTACACGATTCCCCATGATATGGTGCAGAGGAGGCGACCAAACCCTATTTATAAAAAGCGAAGTTTTTAAGAAACTGAATGGCTTCAGTGAAAAACACTGCATCATGGAAGATTATGATATCCTTGTGAGAAGTAAAGAGCAATTCAATTTTAAAATCATCCCTAAAAACGTTTTAATTTCAGCACGAAAGTATACGCTAAATGGCTACTGGACTATTCAAAAAGCCAACTATTTAGTTATGAAAAAATGGATGAAAAATGAAGCATGCCCGCAGGAGCTTCATCAAACCTATAAAAGCCTTCTGAAGCATTAAGAAAACAACCTCTTTGAAAATCTTATAATGATACCTCATAAATAAAAAAGGTGTTTATCGCGTATCCTAACGAAATGTTAAAACGCTTTAAATGCTAAACAAAAAGCAACATTTTTCACAGCTTTATGCCACCATAGCATATAAAGACAGATGCAACCTGCTTTTAGCTAACATTCAACCAAAACTCTAACATCTAAAATTCATCATTTGTCTGCGAGATAGCCAAATCTGTAGCTATATTTGACAAAAGTGCATTTGAAATAAAACAAATCGTGAGTCTTTGCTGCAATGATAGAAAGATGCAACCGTTTTAATGTTACAAACATTTATTCAATACATAAGCAGACACTTAACGATCCCCAAAAGATTGGGTGCCATTCATGAAATCATTTTTTAAAGAGATTTTCGAATATAACCATCACTTCAACCAAAAGTTAATCGAAGAGTTGGTTAAGCATAAAGATGTTCTTCCAGAAAGAACACATCCGCTTTTTTGTCATATGCTAAATGCTCACCAAATCTGGAATGCCAGATTAATGTATACTACGCCATTTGGTGTTAACCAGATATATTCTTGTGAGAAAGCACATCAAATTGACTCCATAAACCTAGACAACTCTTTAAAAATCATTAAAGACCTGGATATGGATACAAAAATCACTTATACAAATCCCAAAGGAGAAACATTTGTGAACACCGTTCAAGACATCCTCTTCCATACCGTAAATCATCATACCCACCACCGTGGTCAAATAATTTCGGACTTTAGGCAGGCAGGTATAGAACCCTTAATAACTGATTATATTTTTCTTAAAAGAGGGGGTTTCTGCAAATCTTAAACCCGCTTTATGCATCAGGCAATCTCCCGATTTTATCGGGACCGTAGCTAAATTGCTTCAAATCAGTATGTAAACTCAATCACCATAGCCCTTCGACATTAGGTCAGGGTAAACACTATGCCAATTTCCTTTAATTGTCTGGTTTATTGCACTTTAACTTCTTATAACGTCTCCCCAACGCATAATCCGGGTTAAACCAAGATATTCATTTCCCCTATTGGTTCTATAGGTTCTGGCAAATCCGTTTCATCTAGCATCTGACGGATATCTCTTTCTATCCCCACCACCATACTACTGATAGGGACGTCATTATATGTTCCTTCAAAAGGGTTTTCACTATAATCGCCTATCATTTCCATAGTCCAGAAAACCCAAGAACCTAGCACAGAAAAAACAGCAGAAAACCAAATGGGATGGCTTGAACCCAAACCTACAAACACATCAAGCATACCGAAAGGTAAAAGAATCACAAATAAGAGAACGAAATAATAATTTACAGTGGCATATTGACGTGGAAAAGGGAAGTTTTTAATTCGTTCAGACTTCCCCTGCAGTGCATAAAATTCCGTGATTAAGGCCTGCATTTCTAAATGCCTGAAACGGTCTAACTTCCCCATTTTTTTAAGGGAAATTATATCTTTAGACTGGAGACTTAATAAATGAGAAGACCTATTTCCCTTTCCCATCACATAGTCGTATTCCGATGGACTTATATAATCTTTAAGTTTTTCAAATTTACTTTCTGAATAATCGGTATCAAACGCCTTTCTGAAAGCTCGTTCCGTGCTCCCATTATGCTCCCACTTTTTTAATTTCCTCAGCTCAAAACTAAGGGCGTAGAGCCAAGCTATATGTCTATAAACTAATCGTTTACTAATCTCCGTTTCTTCTACTTCTGGCCTTGTCTTAGTAAAAACAAAGTCTCTGGACATGACCGTAAATGAACGAGAGGCATTTACTATACCACCCCATATTTTTCTGGCTTCCCAAAGCCGCTCATAAGAGGAATTATTTTTAAAGCCAAGGTAAAAAGCTACCGCAATACCAATCAATGATATGGGTTGCCAAGGAATATGCAGCCACTCCCAACCAAAAAAGTGATATAACACCACGGGAATAGCATCTATAACAAGAAATGCAAATAGGAATTTCATTTCCCATCTTAGTAATTGAAACAAACTATATCTTCTTCCTGCTTGCATGCCAATTTCACTTGATTTAAAACAAATTTAGCCTTTTTCTCCAATTCGTATGGACAAATAGTCTTCCTCTATTCAATGGGAAAGGCTACATTTGAAATATCAAAAATTATAGACAGGAATGCCTCTTTTCCCCAAAACAGTCCCTCCGCAATTAAATGGCCTAGTCAGGAGCATTCCAGAGGAAACGGCTAACATGCTTTCTCATGCCGTTGGACTGCTCATTTTCCTTGTTCTAACGCCTATATTGCTGATTAAAGCTTCATCTATCCAGGGGGATTGGTATTTCTGGGGATGCCTGGTTTTCGTGATATCGTTGCTTATGGTATACACCTCTTCCACCTTATATCACGGAACTTTTAAGCTAGAACTTAGAAAAAGGCTAAGGGTAGTAGATCACATTTGTATTTACTTTTTAATAGCTGGGAGTTTCTCTCCATTTATTCTGGCTCATCTTCAAACCAAAATTGGTTTGCTCATCTTCGTTATATTATGGCTTATTGTTCTTGTGGGGAGCGTTTTTAAATATTTCTTCACCCATAGATTTAATCTAGTGGCTACTTTAGCTTACGTAGGTATGGGTTGTATGGCATTTTTTATCATCGAACCGCTATTTAAGGTCATTCCAGAAACCAGTGCTTATTGGCTTACCATTGGCGGAGCCTCATATCTTATTGGTGTGTTTTTCTACCTTTGGAAGAGTCTAAAATATGGTCATTTCATTTGGCATTTTTTTGTCTTAGGTGGTAGCCTTTCTCATTATTTAGCCGCATGGTATTTATATTAAAACTCTAGCCTAAAAGCCGTTCCCTGTCCCAGTTCCGATCTCACCGTAAGATCTCCCCTATGCATCTGAAGAATCTGTTTTGAAAGGCTCAAACCGATTCCCTGTCCTGTTTTCTTAGTGGTATAAAAAGGTATGAATATTTTCTCCAATGCTTCTTGGACAATACCCAAACCATTGTCTTTTACTTCGATGGCATTTCTTTTTGACAGCTGCATTGCTTTTACCAAAACCAAACCTTTTTCCTTTTCTGAAATAGCCTCAAAGGCATTTTTGACCAGATTTATCAATACCATTTCTATTTGGTCAATGTCACACCAGACCGTAAAATCAGACTCCACAGAAAAAGAAATATCTAATGTTTTGGCTTTGGCATCTGCCAATACCAAAGTTTCTATTCTATTTAAAATTTCGGAGACCGCCACCTCTTTAAAAACCGGTTTTGGTAAGGTGGTAAAATCTCTATAGGCATTCACAAAACTCATGACCCCTTTTCCTCTAGATTCTATCGTTTTCAAAGCTTCGCTTAAATCTTCAATGGCCTCATTATTCTCAACCTTATTCATCAAATCTTCTTGAACGATGTCTCTCATGGTACCTACCAGAGAAACAATAGGTGCAATGGAATTCATAATTTCATGCCTTAATACCTTCGTCAAATTTTGCCATGCATCCAGCTCCTTTTCTTGTAACTCGGATCTAATGTTTTGAAGTGAAATAATCTTAACGGCACGCCCTCTCAAATTCACCTTTGTGGCATTTACAGCCAGCTGAATTCCGTTTTTCCCATTATACATATACCTACCCCCTGAGGTCAGCTTTCGCATTTCATGATAAAGCGTAGCGTGTTCTGTTTTAAGTAAATCGCTCAAATTCCTCAACCTATAAACATCCAAAAGGCGGATTGCAGCATTATTAAGAACCTCTATCTGCCCATGGGCATCATAGCAAATAATACCCACATCTATATGCTGAACCATGGTATTCAGAAAGTGAATGTTTGCCTCCTTTTCTGCTCTGGCAGACTTAAAAGCTTCTATCACCTGATTCATTTCCAAGTTGAGATCTTGAAAACTCTTGCCCAGCTTATTATCCGAACTAAACTTTACGGTGAAATCGGAATATTGAATGGACTCAAAAAAACGAGTCAACTTAATATTAACCCCAGAAGCATAATTATAAAGAGAAACCCCAGAAATAACCGCTGCAATTAAAAATATCACCGCTACTGGTTTATTTCCAGAGTACCACACAAAAGGTATAGGACAAAGAAAAATGGTCAAGAAAACTATCCTGAAGACTATCTGAATTGAAAATCTTTTCATTTAGATACCATATTTTTCAATTCTCCTATAAAGTGCCGCTCTAGAAAGTCCTAATTCTTTAGACGCCTCTGTAATATTTCCATTGAATTTTTTCAAAGCCTTTACTATCATATGCTGCTCCATATTCTCCAGATCATAGCTTTTAGTGGTTTCATGGGAAGCCTTAAACTGATGCTGCTCGCCAAAAACATCTTCAATTGCCAAGGTGTTTTTCTGGCACATTATAACCGCTCTTTCTATAGCATGTTGAAGCTCTCTCACGTTTCCAGGCCAGTTATACCTGTTCATTTCTTTAACCAGTGCCGAGCTTAGTCCCGTAATTTTCCTATTATACTTTTTCTTATATATCTCCAGAAAATGATTCCCCAAAAGTTCTATATCACCCGTTCTTTCACGTAGCGGCGGCAGTTCAATGGTAATGGTGTTAATCCTGTACAATAAATCTTGCCTAAACTCACCCTTTGCCACCATCTCCTGAATAGGGCTATTGGTGGCACACACCAACCTTATATCCACATTCTGAGGTTTATTATTTCCCAACTTCACTATGGTTCGCGACTGAAAAACATTTAGGAGTTTACTCTGAACAGGGAGCGATAAGTTACCTATTTCATCCAAAAAGAGCGTACCCTTATTGGCCTCCTCAAACTTGCCAACTCTGTTTTCTTTGGCGTCTGTAAAGGCTCCTTTTACATGACCAAAAAGCTCACTTTCCACAAGTGTTTCTGGCATAGCAGCCAAGTCTACCCTTACAAAACTCTGCTTTTTACGCTGGGAAAGCTTATGTAGGGCACTTGCCACTAAATCTTTACCGGTACCGTTTTCGCCCAAAAGAAGCACGTTGGCGTCTGTATCCGCCACCCTATCTACGGTACTAAAAACCTTTTTCATAGCTTCTGAACTCCCTATAATGTCATCATCAGAAGAAGGTTTCTTGTCTGGAGGAGCCTCGCCTAAGGCAGATTGTATGGTAGAAAGCAGTTTATCATTTTCCCATGGCTTTATTACAAAATCCTTTGCTCCAAGTTTTATAGATTTTACTGCCATTTCCACGTCACCATAGGCTGTAAACAGCACTACTTTAACCTCCGGTTTCAAATCCAGTATCTTGTCTAACCACAAGAAACCCTCTCTACCCGTATTTACGTCTTGGGTAAAATTCATATCCAACAGTATGAGGTCAAACTCATAATTGTTTAAGAGAAATGGTATTTTCTCAGGATTTTTCTCAATCGTAACTTCATCAAAATGCCTTTTTAAAAAAAGTTTGGCTGCACTTAAAATGTCGACATCGTCATCTATGACTAATATTTTTGACATGGTTATCTTTTTAATAGTTTCGTCTTTCCCTTCGGGCAAATTCAAAGATGTATCGTTTTTAAAATTAACATAATAATTCGTGAGATACATCTGTATAAATATTGAATTCTAATACATAATAAAAGACCTTGTCAAGTAGTGTTCGGAAACGGACATTCATGTACGCTGCCGAACGAATAAAAAACGGACACTTTATCATAAAATACTCATAAACAAACACATAGTCTATTTGGCACAGGTTTAGAATATCAATTGGCACACGCCTTTTGACCAAATCAATAAACGGGGGCTGGAAAAGAAATGGATAGAAAAATAGAAAAGAAGTTTTGGACAGTAAAACGCATAGGTTTGATAGCTCTTGGAGTTGTGGTGATTTCACTGCTTGGATACAATTTTATCTTCGCAGACCACAGGTCAAAACTTAATGTAGAAACCGATAAAATTTCAGTGTCAGAAGTGTCAGAAGGTATTTTTGACGAGTTCATCATCGTTCAGGGTGTGGTACAACCTTTAAAAACCATTCAGCTAGATGCTATTGTAGGTGGATATGTCACCAACAAGCTAGTGGAAGGTGGAAATATGGTGAGTCAAGGCCAGATCATTTTAAGATTGGAAAATCAGCAACTAAAATTAAATTTTCTGCAATCTGAAACAGAGGCCAGCCGCCTGGTTAACGATTTACAGAACACGCGTCAACGTCTAAAAGTTGAACGCTTTACGCTACAAAAAACATTAAGTGATTTGGACTTTCAAATTGCTCAAGCCAAAGACGCCTTTGACAGGAATCAACAATTGAAAAAGGATAATGTGGTCTCCGACATGGAATACATGCGTACCAAAAGAGATTATGAAAAGTTGGTAAAACAAAGAGAGATTGAGATAGAATCTCAAAAATATCAGGAAGAAAACGCTGCACTTCAAATAAAGCAATTAGAAGGCACTTTAGAAAGAACACAGAAAAACGTAGACTTGTGGAGACAAACATTAGAAAATCTAGTGGTGAAAGCTCCGGTGGCAGGTTTGCTTTCATCTATAGACGTGGAGATAGGCTCCAACATAAATCAAGGTCAAAATATAGGTCAGATAGACGATATGAACGGCTTTAAAATGCGTGTTGAGATTGATGAGCACTATATTTCAAGAATTTTTGCCGGCTTACAAGCCAACTTTGACTTCAATGGTAGTACCCATAAAATGGAAATCATCAAAGTATATCCAGAGGTTTTAAACGGCCGTTTTGCAGTGGATATGGTATTTAGCAAGTCCGCTCCTGATGGAATCAGAAGGGGTCAATCTTCTCCAATTAGATTAGAGCTGGGGAAATCTGAGAAGGCCACTTTACTTCCAGTAGGTGGTTTCTTCTCAGACACCGGAGGAAACTGGGTGTATGTGGTAGAAGAAGGAGGAGCCAAAGCCACAAAGAGAAACATTACACTAGGCAGAAAAAACCCAAGACACTATGAAGTATTAGATGGTCTTAAACCTGGAGAAAAAGTGGTGACGAGTTCTTATGGAAACTTTGGGGATAAGGAGGTTTTGGAGTTGAAATAGAGTAAGGGTTAATAGTTCGAAAGTTAAATGTTAAAAGCTCTTTCGAAAACTACCTGCCCAACTTGTTATTAACACTATTTATTAAAGTTTGAATTTGTTTTGATACGGAAATGATGCGAGAAATGAAATTATCTGCGACAGTCTCTTCTAAAAGCCCCACAGCTTTGGCTATGACTAATTGTGTTCTAATTTCTCCAGCAGAGCCTTTTGAAAACTTAATAAAACGAACAAACTCTTTGTCATTGTTTCTTTCAAATCCTTCGGCGATATTGGAAGGGACTGATACGCCCGCTCTTAAAATCTGGTCTTTAAAACCAAAATCTCGACAGTTCGAAAATTTTTTATATAGGTCAATAGATATTTTGATTGAATCTTGCCAAATCCTTAAATCTTCTATTGATGAAATCTTAGACATAATTAACTTGAAGTATGGTAATAGGCTAAAGTTAAAACCTTTAACTCTTAACCTGTAACTTGTAACCAAATAAAAAATGATAAAAACAACCAACTTACAAAAGATGTTTACCACCGACGAAGTGGAGACTACGGCCTTAAATGGCTTGGATTTTGAAATTAAGGATGGCGAGTTTGTGGCCATTATGGGGCCTTCAGGCTGCGGCAAATCTACCTTACTTAATATCTTAGGACTATTAGACAATCCTACGGAAGGAAGCTATGATTTCTATGGCACCGAAGTGGGCGGAATGAGCGAGCGTCAGCGTGCTCAGTTAAGAAAAGGAAACATTGGTTTTGTGTTTCAAAGCTTTAACTTGATTGATGAGTTAACTGTTTTTGAAAACGTGGAGCTACCTCTTCTTTATCTTAAAATACCTTCTGCAGAACGTAAAGAAAAAGTAGAAGCGGCATTGGAAAGAATGAATATGATGCACAGAAGGAATCATTTCCCTCAGCAGCTTTCTGGTGGTCAGCAGCAGCGTGTGGCCATTGCCCGTGCCGTAGTAGCCAAACCTAAATTAATTCTGGCAGATGAACCTACTGGTAATTTGGACTCTGCAAACGGTGAAGATGTAATGAAACTCTTGCAGGAACTAAATCAAGAAGGTACCACCATAGCCATGGTGACTCACTCTCCATATGATGCTGGTTTTGCTCACAGAACCGTAAACTTATTTGATGGTCGAATTGTAACGGAGAATTTTCACGTTTAATCTACCTCTAGATTAAAACAAGACTATAATGATTTTAAGCGAAGGTGAGTTTTAAACAGCTCGGCTTCGCTCAATTTGAACTTACAACATACATGACAATCTCTTAAAACCCTTACTAAAACACAGTGAAACCCTAAAACCTAACGGTCATGCTTCAAAACTATATCAATATAGCCCTGAGAAATTTAATCAAAAACGGGCTTTTTTCGTCGCTGAACCTTCTTGGTTTGTCGTTTGGGATCGTCATATTCTTGTACCTTTTCCTATTTACAAAACAGGAACTCTCTTTTGATAAATATCATACAAATGCGGATCACATTTACCGTGTCGGTCAAACTGTCAGTTTTCAAGGAAAAGAAGTCTGGGGATCTGTACCTAATATAGTAGGTCCCAAAATGACTGAGGAGATTCCTGAAATTAAATCTTACACTCGCTTTTTGCATCACTCATTCGGGAATATTGCTTTCGTAAACACCGACCAAAACAAATTTTCCGAAAAAAAACTCTATTGGACCGACCCTGGACTATTCGATATTTTCGATGTTCCATTAATTTCCGGAAACCCAAAAACCGCACTAGATGCTCCAAACAAAATCATCATCAGTAAGACAAGTGCCGAAAAGTATTTTGGCAATGAAAACCCTTTGGGTAAGTCTTTAAAAGTTGACAATGATTATGACATGACCGTAAGTGGTGTATATGAAGATTTCCCAAACAATTCTTCGATTGATGCCGATCTTATTGGCTCCTTTTCAACAGTAAAGTGGGCTAGCGATAACTTACATTGGAGTAACGCTAGTTATGAGACCTACTTTTTGATGGAACCTCAAGCCAATCTTAAAAAAGTAGTAACTAAAATCAATGCCATTCTGGATGAAAATATTGCCAAGGAGAATCAATGGTTCACATTTTGGTTACAACCACTTACCGATATCCATTTGTATTCTACCCATATTGTTAATACCAATATGACAAAAGGTAGCGATATAAAGCAGGTAAATATATTGATAGCTTTGGCATTGGGGATTTTAATCATCGCGTGTATTAATTATATGAATTTGGCTACGGCTCAATCACAAAAACGTATAAAAGAAGTAGGGATTAGTAAGGCTATGGGTGCCAGTCAGTCAAGCCTTATAAAAAGGTTTTATACCGAAGCACTTATTATGGTGTCTCTCGCCGTCTTTCTTGGATTTATGCTATTAATCATAGGGCTACCTTTCTTAAATAGTATCGCTGGGGAAAAAATATCTTTGAATTCAGTGATTGATATTCCTTTAATAATTGGCATTGTCATAACCACTTTTGCATTAGCAATTGTTGCTGGCTCCTACCCTGCACTTTTACTTTCTTCTTTTTCTCCACTTTCACTTTTTGGAAGAAAAGACGATTCCGTCTTTGCCGCTGCAACGGTTAGGAAAGGCTTAGTCATCGTTCAATTTTCAGCCTCGATTATTTTAATGATTGGCACATTCGTTTTTTACAGTCAGATGAAATTTATTCAGGACCGACAACTCGGCTATGACACAAAACACGTGGTTGCCATTAACACGCAAGGTGCCGAAAATAAAACCCAAATAGATGAACTCCTGGCTTCTTATAAGAATATGACTTATGTGGGTTCGGTTTCACGATCACAAACTTACCCTGGTGCTAGTGGAAGTGGCCGTACTATTGTGCGATACGAAGAGCCTGATAAAGTAATGGCAATCCAAACTAACTATACTGACCCCGAAATATTAGAAACGCTTAATATTAAACTATTAGCGGGTCAAATGTTTACCAACAAAACCGCTCCCCAAGACTCAACTGTACAGGTGGTAGTCAACAAAACAACCATTGATTTTCTAGGCTTTTCACCCGATGAGGCCATAGGACAAATTGCTTATAATCTTTTCAATTGGAATAAAGCCGTTATTGTGGGCGTTATGGAAGATTTTCATTTCCAAGACTTCCATAAACCCATAGGTGCCTATGCTTTTCATAACAGTCCGTCTGAAGAAAAGAACAACTTATTGGTACAGTTTAGCGGTGGAAATTTGGCGGATAACTTATCGGTTTTAGAGGCTGGTTTTCACAAATCAATCCCTTCTTCTGCCTTTGAATATCAGTTTTTGGATGATGTGGTAGCTAGGCTATATGCTACAGAAGAGCAATTGGGACGAATTGTTCTGTTCTTTTCAATTACCGCAATTTTTATTGCCTGTTTGGGGCTTTTCGGACTTTCTGCTTTTACTGCTGAGCAGCGAACTAAAGAACTCGGTGTTAGAAAAGTATTAGGTGCAAACTTTGCCAATTTAGTGCGTTTACTTTCCTCGGACTTCCTGAAACTCGTATTAATCGCTCTTTTCATATCGGCACCCATAGCTTGGTATATGCTCAATGGCTGGCTAGAAACATATGCCTTTCATATCAGCATGCCTTGGTGGATTTTTGGAGCATCAGGTATCCTCACTATTTTGATAGCATTCTTAACGGTGAGTTACCAATCTATCAAAGCAGCATTAATTAATCCGGTAGAGAGTTTGAAGAACGAGTAAAAGCTTTTCACTACCGAACAGTGTGTCCGATTTTGGACAAATAGCCATTGCTTCGAATCCGTCAAAAAGCTCACTATAAGCACTATAGTCTTACTGGCACAGTTTGGGTTATTAATTAAGTGTCAATCGCACTTCCATAGAATATTTAGAATTATGATTAAGAATTACATCAAAATCGCCTGGAGAAACCTAAAACACGACCTTAGTTTTTCTGCCTTGAACATATTGAGTTTAACCATCGGTTTAACTTTTAGTCTCTTGTTATTTTACTATGTCAAAGATGAATTAAGTTTTGATACTTATCATGAAAAAGGCGAACGTGTTTATCGTATAAACTCCGAATTAATAGAGCCAGAAAAAACCGACAATATTGCCATCTCTCCGATGATAATGGGACCTGCTCTTAAAACAGACTACGACGAAGTAGAGCATTCGGTAAGGTATATACCAGGAAACCAAAAGACACTTTTAAAGAATAATGGCCAAGAAGCCTACATAGAAAAAGTCTTTTATGCCGACAGTAATAACTTTGCCGTTTTTACGCATCCTTTTATCGTTGGAGACCCTAAAACCGCCTTAATTGAGCCTAATAGCATTGTTATTAGCAGGTCTACTTCTTTAAAGTTTTTCAAGAAACCTGAAGATGCTCTTGGCAAAGCTTTGGAAGGGGAAGGCACCAACGTTTATAAAGTAACGGGCGTGATGGAAGATGTTCCGGAGAATTCTCATATCCTTTTTAACTCGCTAATTTCAATCTCCACACTTTCCTACCTAAACGATCAAGGTCAAAACTGGGGTAATTTTGGAGCATTGACCTATGTCCTTCTTAAACCAGGGGCAAGCGTTAGCTCTTTTGAAGATAAACTTTCCTCTATCTACCCAACTTATCAAAAGTCGATTTTTGAGCAATTTGGTGTAACCATGAAATATGCCGCGATGCCGATTACGGATATCCATCTAAAAAGCACATTGAAATACGAACCAGAGCCTTTAGGGAACATAAACTATGTCTATACTTTTTCTACCATTGCTGTTTTACTGCTTCTGATAGCATGTATCAATTACATGAATCTCACCACCGCTCGTTCTGCCAGAAGGGCTAAAGAAATAGGAATTCGTAAGGTTTCTGGTTCTGTTCAGGGGCAGTTGGTTGCTCAGTTTTTAACTGAATCAATGCTGCTTTCTTTCATTTCTTTTGCTCTCAGTATGATTTTGATAGCAATTCTGCTGCCTTCGTTTAACGAAATTTCAGGTAAAGCATTCTCCTTCTACTACATTCTGCAGCCACTCACATTACTTTATACTTTGGGTATCGTATTGTTTGCGGGTTTTATTGGCGGTAGTTACCCCGCTTTTTTCCTGTCAAAATTTAACCCTTTAGTGGTCTTGAAAGGGAAATTATCAAAAGCATCTTCAAATGCGGGTCTTCGAAAGACCCTAGTGGTCATTCAGTTTACGGTTGCCATTGTCATGTTAATTTCTACATGGATAATCTACAATCAGCTTAATTATTTACAAAACAGAGATTTGGGTTACGATAAAGAGAACATCCTGGTGCTTTCTCTTCCCTTTGTAGAGCGTCGCAATACCAGCACGCTAGATTACATTAAAAATGAAGCTCTTCAAAATCCCAAAATAAAAGCAGTTTCTACCTCGTATTATACTCCGGGAACCACCGGTCAAAATTATAATTTATTTGAAATAGAAACTGCCGATGGGTTTACTTCACAGGGCATCGACAATTTTGGGATTGACGAAAATTATTTGGAAAACTTTGGGATAGCATTGGCCGAAGGCAGACAATTCAGATTAACAGACAGACCAGATTCTTGTATCAACGTATTAGTTAATCAGGCCTTTGTTAAAAAGATGCATTGGGGAACGGGTGCTTTGGGTAAAAGAATCAAAAACCAAGGCAATGAGGCCGAACCATTTTTTTATGTTATTGGTGTGATAAAGGACTTCCACATGCGTTCTATCTATAATCCTATAGAGCCTCTTATGCTAACTTATACGCATAATAACGCCTCTATGCAATTTAAAGTGAAGGAGGAAGACATGGCTAGCTCCATTACTTACATTGAAAATATTTATAAAAAGTCTTTCCCAAAAGAGCCAATGGAATACTCTTTTGCTTCTGAAGATTTTAAGACGCAGTTTAAATCAGACCAAAAGCGTGGCCAGCTCTTTTCTACTTTCTCAGGGCTGACTATTATCCTTGCTTTTTTAGGGCTTTTAGGCTTGATAGCTTATACCACGCAGCAGCGTAAAAAAGAAATAGCAGTAAGGAAAGTAATGGGGGCTGAGAGCTACCAGATTGTGTTTTTATTGGCCAAAAACTTCATGATTCTAGTTGGGGTATCTTGCCTAATCGCATTTCCATTGTCTTACTATTTCCTAGACCAATGGTTAGATTCTTTCACCTTCAGAACGGCTATAAACCCAATTGTTTTTGCATATTCTGCTTTGATAATTCTTACGTTAACCATGCTTGCCGTGGCATATCATTCTATAAGAGCGGCTTTAGGAAATCAAGTGAATGCTATGCGGATTGAGTAAGACAGGGTGGCGTTTAGTTGTAATAATAAAACCCAACGTCCGACCCGTCCATTTTCGGACATTCGGCAGGAGTAAACAATTCCACAAACACCTAACAAATAAGCATCTAACACTTCTGGCACAGTTTAGGAACTAAAGCTTAACATATAAAAGTCAATAGCATAAATGATTAAGAATTACATCAAAATCGCCTGGAGAAACCTCCTTAATTTAAAGTCTTTCGGACTTATAAATCTACTTGGTCTTACGGTGGGAACAGTCTGCTGTATGGCTATCTTGATTTATGTGCAGTCTCAGTTCGGTTATGAAAAACATTTCAAAGACTACGAAAGAATATATAAAGTAACCACCACCATTGACAATCCAGACACGCCAGATTTTGTAGCCATTACGTCTTCTCCAGGTATGGGTCCAGCTCTGCTTCAAAACTTTGAAGAAGTGGAGATACAAACGCGAGTAGTGAGCATGGACAACGAGTTTCTTATGAAACCCGAAGGCTCTTCCAAATCATTTTTCGAGAAAGACGGCATTTTGGCTGATTCTACATTTTTTGACGTTTTTAGTTTTACCGGGATTGCGGGAAATTTAAAATCTGCTTTGGATAATCCAAACAGTATTGTCCTTTCTTCGGAAATAGCTAAAAAGCTATTTGGCAACTCCAATGCAGCGATGGGCAAGGCCTTACAAATTTCAAATTCGGGTGAAGCATTCACTGCCCAAGTAACGGCTATTTTTGACGAAAAAGTGGGCAAATCTCATTTAAGACCAAATTTTGTGCTCAGTATAGGAAGTACAGGAATGGGAAGGTTTCTCCAAAATTCCACTGAACTAGCTACTAATAATTTTGTTCACACTTATTTAAAGGTCAATCCCAATACTAAACTACCAGTCCTTGCCTCAAAACTTCCTAATTTCTTGGAAAAGAATGCGAAAGAGATGCTGCTTTCTAGAAATATGGATAAAACATTGGGCTTAATAAAAATAGAAGATATAAACCTTAAATCCAGCCAATATGCCTTTCCCATTGGCAAAGTCTCTGATATAAATTATCTGTATCTACTGCTTGGAATAGCCATTTTCATTCAACTCATGGCCTGTGTTAATTATATAAACTTAACCACTGCACAAGCCACTAGGAGAGCTAAAGAAATAGGCGTAAGAAAAGTGAACGGGGCTGCCAGCAAAGCCCTGGTTTATCAGTTTATTACCGAATCACTCTTATTCTCTCTCCTGGCCGTAATTTTGGCCATCCCCATTGTGATTCTAGCACTCCCATATATCAATGACCTTCTGAACGCTGAACTAAATATTCGTAATATTTTATCGCTACAAACACTATATATTATTTTAGGAATTAGCATATTAACAGGTGTATTAGCAGGCTCCTACCCTGCCTTCTACCTCTCCTTAATGAATCCTATCAAAATTCTAAAAAAGAGCTTTAAAACAGGGAAAAGAGCCTTTGTCCTTAGAAACGGACTTGTTATTTTTCAGTTTGTCATGGTGTTTTTGCTTATATATGCTGTTTCAGTTATTACGCAGCAATTAAATCACCTCAGCAATACTGATATAGGTTTTTCACAAAACCAAAAGCTGGTAATTCCATTAAAAACACAAGGTGCTGTGGCAAATTATGAGGTGTTAAAAAATGAGTTGAAGTCTATTCCACAAGTAGCGGAAATTACTGCTACCCAATTCATTCCGTCAGAAAACATCTGGTACGACCAAAAACTTTTTCTCAAAGGAAAGACTGTGGATGAGGGTCAAATAGTACACTTAAATTTAGCACGAGAGAACTTCTTTAAAACTATGGAAATCACGCTGTTGAAAGGGAGAGTATTCCCGGAGGCAGATGGCACCCAAATGGTAGTAAACGAAACCTTTTTAAAAACTTATGGTATAAACCTAGATAAGGCCATAGGTATGCAGTTCCTAAATCAGGAGATGGATGCCGGCGACACACCCTATGAAATAGTGGGCGTTATTAAAGATTACAATTTCCTTTCTTTAAAAACCGTGGTAGTCCCTGTAGTCACATTTTACGATAGTAATCTAAACAATATGATTGTCAAATTTGATGCACAGAACACCTCACAATTGCTGTCTGCTATGGAAGAAAAATGGTTGACAAAAAATCCAGATGTTCCTTTTCAATATAGTTTCCTAGACGAGCGGATGGCCACTGTTTATGCAACTGAATTACGCCTTAAAAAAGTCTCACACACCTTCGCCTTTTTGGCCATTTTTATCAGTTTGCTGGGCATATGGGGATTGGTTTCCTTCACTACCCAGCAACGTACCAAAGAGATTGGTGTTAGGAAAGTTTTGGGAGCGTCTGTAAGCGAGATTACCAGACTACTTTCAAAAGAATTTGTGATATTGGTAGGTATCTCTGTGATTATAGGAGCACCCTTAGGCATGTATGCCATGGGCTCATGGTTAGACGGATATGCTTATAAAATTAATAACACGTCTGTTTTAATGATTTTTGCAGCTCTTACTACATTGATCGTTTGTCTTATTACTGTGATATACAAAACATTGAATGCCGCGAAAGCAAATCCTGTGGACAGCATTAAAAGCGAATAGTTTAAAGCACCAAAATTAAAGACAAAACTATGTTAAAGAATTACATCAAAATAGCCTGGAGAAATCTGATAAGAAATAAAGCCTTCAGTGCTATAAATATTGTAGGCTTAGCCATAGGACTTACTTCATTTGTCTTTATTCTAGAATACATAGGCTTAGAAAAAGGAGTCAATCAGTTTCATGAAAATTCTGACCGTATATACCGTGTCATGAATTTTAGTTTAGAAGGAGAAAGTTGGCCAGAGATAGCCCCTGGCTGGGCAAAAATTATAGCTAATGAAATTCCAGCAGTTCAGTCCTATTGTCGTTTTGAACAAGGCGTAGGAGCGGGTATAGTACAAAATGAAGCCTCCAATATCTCTTTCAGAGAAAACAGCATTGGTTACGCAGAAAGTAACTTTTTCGATTTCTTTAGTTTTCCTCTTTTAAAGGGGAATAAAGTAGATTTTGAGGCTCCAAATACCACTTTTATTTCTGAAACAACTGCTAAGAAATACTTTGGCAATGCAGATGCTATTGGCCAACAATTAGTACTCAATAACCAATTCAAAGCCATCAGCTATACCGTAAAAGGTGTTTTTAAAGACATGGATCATCACTCCAGTTTTCAATATGATATGTTGTTTTCTTTAGAAACGCTTAGAAATCCCTCAAATTTAGGGGGAAACGACTGGGCAAACCTTGACAATAAAGATTCTCAATACATCCAAACGATGCTATTGCTTAATGAAGGAAGCGATTTCAAACAGACTGAGTCAAAACTTAATGCACTATATCAATCTTTAAATGGCGAGGATGATGGTACTGCTCTCAGGATGCAGTCTTTAAATAATCTACATATTGCCGCCTCACTTGATGAGGACTTAGCTACCACTGGCAACCTGAAATACATTTACATCCTTTCGGGTGTTGCACTTTTAATTCTGCTGATTGCTTGGTTTAACTATATCAACCTTTCTACAGCTGCTTCTCTAAAAAGAGCAGCCGAAATAGGTATTAGAAAGGCCATAGGTGCTACCAAACCACAGGTTCTTAGCCAATTTTTAATAGAAACGGCTCTTTTAAATTTGCTAAGTATTGGTTTAGCCCTGCTTTTGATTTTTTCATTACAGCCATATTTCAATGAACTCATTGGAAAACAAGCAAATCTCAATGATTTGGGCGATGCATCCGTATGGATCAGTGGCGGTTTTGTTCTTCTTTCCATTTGCATTGCATCAGGACTTTATGCTGCTTTCATTATGTCTGGTTTCAATCCTGTTGATACTTTAAAGGGGGAAATTGGCGGCCGCAGAAAAGGGCAATGGATTAGGAAAGGTTTGGTTATTACTCAATTTGGTATCTCTGCTTCCATGATTTTAGCGACTGTTGTTATTTATTCGCAGTTGAACTTTATGAAAAGCGAAAGCTTAGGAATAAACGCCAAGCAAACTTTAATCCTGAATGGTCCACAAGTTGGACAAAATGATTCTTATACTAATAGGGTTGGGGCATTTGATGATTACTTAAGCCAGCAAAGCTTTGTGCTTAATCACTCAGAATCAGGTTCTGTACCCAGTAAGTTTTACAATTTTAAAACTTCAGGTTTTACACAGCCAGGTTCTAAACCAGACGACAAGTTTACAGCCTACTCATTTGTCATCATTGATGATTCTTATTTCCCCACTTACGAAGTTTCTCTTGTTGCAGGAAGAAATTTCTCTGCCGTCGAATGCGATGTGGAATGGAATGAAAACAGCAAAATCATCATAAATGAAAAGGCCGTAGAAGCTCTTGGTTTTGAATCAAATCAAGACGCTATTCTTGAAGGCATTCAATGGGACGAACGTCATTTAGATATCATTGGAATTAGCAAAGATTACCATCATACCAGCTTACATTCAGAAATTAAACCTATGCTGTTTTACCCCCAAAACAACAACAACTATTATTCTATAAAACTTACCCAAGAAGACCTCCCAAAGAAAATAGCCGCCATTGAAGCTTCTTTCAAATCCACCTTTCCTGGAAATCCTTTCGATTATACTTTTGTGGATCAAGCGTTTGCAGAAACCTATACACAGGAGCAGCAATACGGCCGCGTTTTTAGCACAGCCTCTGGCTTATCCATATTCATCGCCTGTCTAGGACTCTTTGGCTTGGCCATGTTTACAGTGGAATCTAGAACCAAAGAGATTGGTGTTAGAAAAGTGTTGGGAGCAAGTGTGGCCTCCGTGGTCGGTTTATTAAGTAAAGACTTTTTGAAATTGGTGGTGGTGGCTCTATTCATAGCCATACCTATTTCAACCTATTTTATGAATATGTGGTTGGCAGATTTCCCATTCAGAATAGACATAGAATGGTGGATGATTGGCATTGTCGCTATAGTATCTATACTTATTGCCATAATAACCGTCAGTTTTCAAAGCATAAAAGGGGCCATCAGCAATCCTGTAGAATCCCTTAAAACAGAATAGTCTCAAGTGTATAAAAAATTATGATAAAGAATTACATCAAAATAGCTTGGAGGAACATGCTCAAAAGCAAGGGCACCTTCGCTATAAATATTACTGGCCTTTCTTCCGGATTAGCCTGTTTTATTCTCATTGCCTTATGGGTTAAGGATGAAATGAGTTTTGATAAATTTCACGAAAATGATAAACAGCTTTATCAAGTCATGGAGGCGATGGAAGCCAATGGCGACATTTCTGTCAATCCTGACACACAGGGTTTACTGGCCGAAACAATGGCAAAAGACCTCCCAGAGGTTGAAAAGGCGACAACTTTTTTCTCACTTGTAAATGAAGGCTATGAATTTAACTTAAAAACACCTAATAATAAGATCGTAAAGGCTGGGGCCATTTTTGCGGATAAAGCTTTCTTTGAAATATTTACGTTTCCTCTTATTCAAGGAAACACCTCGCAGGTTTTTAATCAGAAAGAATCTGTAGTTATATCAGAGAGTTTGGCTCAAAAGATTTTTGGCTCTTCAGATGTTTTGGGCGAAACCATCGATTGTACATTTTTTGGTATGAGTGTACTCGCCAAAGTCACTGGCGTGATGCACGATGTACCAGAAAATAGCACCATGCAGTTTGATTTTGTATTGACCAAAGGAACACTCTTTGACATGGTACCCAACTTTAAAGAATGGAGTAATGAAGGTACTAACACATTCATAACTTTAAAAGAAGGCACAAATATAGAAGCCTTCAATGCCAAGATTAAAAACTTTGTTCACGCTTACAGCAACGACACGCGTTTCCAGTCATTTGTAAGACCTTACTCAGACGCCTATTTATATGGCACTTACGAAAACGGTGTTCAGTCGGGCGGGCGAATAAACTATGTCAAACTTTTCTCCATCATCGGCCTGTTCATCCTAATAATCGCCTGTATTAATTTCATGAATTTGAGTACGGCTACCGCTTCAAAAAGAGAAAAAGAAATTGGAATAAAGAAGGCTGTAGGTTCGTCCAGAGGTAGTTTGATACTTCAGTTTTTGTCAGAATCGGTTATGACCGTATTATTTGCCCTTGCTGTAGCTGTCGTTTTAGTGATAGTTTTATTACCCAATTTTAATGACATCACGGGCAAATCTATTTCCTTAAATATTGATGTGTTAACAGTTATTTATCTTCTTTTAGGAGCTATTGTCACGGGTGTCATTTCAGGATACTACCCTGCATTTTACCTTTCTAGCATTACTACCATCGGTATTTTAAAAGGCAAGGTCAAGACCTCTTTTAGTGAAATTTTAGCTCGAAAAGGGCTTGTCGTCTTTCAGTTTTCCATATCACTTTTTCTTATTGTGGCGGTATTGGCTGTTTATAATCAAGTCCAGTTTATTCAAAACATGAACTTGGGTTACGATAAAGAAAATGTGATTTATATAGAGCGTGACGGCCCTTTAATGGAAAAATCTGACGCTTTCTTATCTAGGGCTAAAGAAATACCAGAAATCACAAATGCCTCTTCTATACAGGGAGCCATTGCCCAGTCTGGCGATAACTCAAACACTTCCGGACTTGACTGGCAAGGAAGAGACCCAGAAGCAAGTTTAGTATTCTCTATAAAAACGGTGGATTACGACTTAATAGAAACCTTGGACATTGAAATGGCCGAAGGTCGTAGTTTCTCAAGAGATTTTGGTACTGAAAACGAAAGTTTGATATTCAACGAAACCGCCATTAAAGCTATGGGAATTGAAAACCCGATAGGTAAAAAGATAAACATGTGGGGTGAAGAAAAAATCATAGTGGGTGTAACAAAAGATTTTTTTTCAAGCTCCATTCATGAGACCATTCAGCCTGTTTTATTTAGATATTCGCCTCAGCGTACTTCGCAATTCGTCTTTAGAGTTGCCAAAGGTCAAGAAGCAACAGCCATAGCGAGTCTAAATGATTTATATGCTGAGTTTAATCCTGGCTATCCATTCAATTACTCCTTTATGGATGATAATTATCAAACCCTCTATGCCTCAGAAAAAAGAGTAGCAACCCTTTCCAAATACTTTGCGGGTTTAGCCATTCTAATTTCGTGCTTGGGCTTATTTGGACTGGCCTTGTTTAATGCCAAACAACGAGCAAAAGAAATAGGCGTCCGAAAAGTACTCGGAGCCTCGGTAGGCAGAGTGGTCTTATTACTTTCGAGTGACTTTGTCAAACTAACTTTAGTGGCAGTCTTATTCGCTTTTCCATTAAGCTGGTATGCCATAAATAAATGGCTGGATGGCTATGCCTATAAAGCAGAACTTGATTACGCCATTTTTATTTATTCCTTCATCGGGATTGTTTTAATAACGGTAATTACCGTGAGTTATCAGGCTATTAAAGCGGCTTTGGTAAATCCTGTGGAAAGCTTAAAGAGCGAGTAAAAAAACTAAGCATTTATAACATTTTTAGGAAAGAGTAGTGTCTACAAAGATTCTACTCTTTTTCTTTATCGAGCTATCACTTTCCACCACAACCTTCATAAACCTATATCTAACAAGTACTTACGGCTTTTTCAACATCAAACCACTAACCAATTAGTAGATAAATACTAATTCATTAGGAATGCTACTAATCAATTAGTAGTATTGTGTATCAATAATTCAAATTATGGTACAATTAGCAAAGAGAGAAGACCAAATAATGCAGATAGTTTGGCAACAAGGAAACGTATTCATCAGAGATATAATAGAAGAGTTACCCGAGCCAAAACCACATTACAACTCTGTGGCCACTATTGTAAAAATTCTTGTAAAAAAAGGATTTCTGAACTCTGAAAAAATAGGCAACACACACCAATATTCAGCAGCTGTTCCTTTTGAAGATTACAGAACAGATCATTTAGGAGAAATGAACATCAAGAAGAAATTCTTTGGTGGCTCGTTCTCTAGAATGGTTGCACATTTTGCCAAAGGCGAAAACCTTTCGGAAGAAGAGATTAAAGAATTGGTTTCGGTTATCAACAAAAATAAAGACGCCTAAGCCATGCTAGTAATACTTTTAAAAGCCTCCTTTATACTCGCTGTTTTACTGGTGTTTTATAAACTATTTTTAGAAAAAGAAAGCTTCTTTTCTACCAACAGAGTTTATCTACTCGCCAGTTTGGCCTTGGCGTTTACCCTACCCTATATTGTTTTGCCGAAAATGGTCAATCAACAAGGTCTGGTTTCTGAATTCATAGAAAAGGTTGACACAAAACCATCAGCCGTGGCACCATTTAAAAAGGTTGAAGCATTACAAAATGTGGAAAGTGCTTCAACAGCGGAAAATGGCGTTCAAACGGTTTCAACGGAAAGAACTTTGGCAGACTGGTTAGTTCTAATCTATTATTTCGGGGTTGCCATTTTCTTTTTAAACTTTATTTCTCAGGTTATCTCTATTCTCCTAAAAGTCTGGAAAAGCCATGACAAAATAGAAGACGAACATGCCATCATTATCAATACAAGCCTTGTTCAAGAGCCTTGCTCTTTCTTCCATTATATCTTTATCAACCCTGAGAGTTATGATTTTGAGACCTATGAGCAAATTCTAAAACATGAAAAAATCCATGTAAGTAAACGTCATTCTTTTGATTTACTTTTTGCTGAATTGGCCGTTATCATCCTTTGGTTTAACCCGCTGGTTTGGCTTTGGAGAAAAGAGGTAGAAAAAAACATAGAATACCAAACAGACGATTTATTGCTAGAAAGAAAAGCTGTAAAACGAGATTCATATCAAATGAACCTCCTCAAAGTAGCTACCTACACCGGCCCTTTGACCATTACTACTAACTATAATCAGTCATTATTAAAACAACGAATTATGAAAATGAATACAAAAAAATCGAACAATCAGAGTTACTGGAAATATGCTTTTATAGCACCATTGCTCTTTGCTACTTTACTATTGACTAACAATCCTGTTGAAACTTTTGCACAAGAAAAAATCAGCCAAAACAACGCTGAGCCGATTAAGGAGTCAACCTCAATAATTGATAGAGCAGACGCTGAACCTGAAAGCATCAGAGATTTCGTTTTTAGCACAAAAGGTTGCAGAAACCTCTTAAATGCGGTAAAAAAAGAAAACATTCAAGACGTAAGAGAGTTCTTAAAAAATCAAGACCCCGACTGTGCGTATACGGGCGACGGTGAGCCACGTTCACCATTGGTAGCAGCTGCCCGCCAAGGCAATTACGAAATTGGTAAAATGATTTTAGAAGCAGGAGGAGATACAGAATATCACTTTTCAAGAGATGAAAGTCCGCTAATGGCTGTTTCTCGAAGCGGAAATATAGAACTTACTCATTTACTCTTAGAATATGGTGCAGATGTTAATAAAGAGAGCCGCGGAGATGGTACAGCACTAATTTATGCCGTAAGGAATAACCGCTATGAAATAGCAGAATTGCTACTAGAAGCTGGTGCAGACCCATATCAAAATGTTCCTGGAGATGAATACGCTATGTTTCATGCTCGCTCATCTGGCAATACGAAGATGATTAATCTGCTCCAGAAATACGAATAGAATTAGCGAAAAAATATACTAGTATTAAACAAAAAGCCTAGAAAGGGCTTCTAGCCACTGCTTTGTCGAAACTGTCAAACGGAAGACAATGTCAGTTTGAACGATTACAATGTCACATCGAGCGAAGAGGTTGTCAGTTCGAGCGATTACTGTCACATCGAGCGAAGTCCCTGCCTGTAGGCAGACAGGGAGATGCTCCTTTAACGACTGTTCTCGTCTTCGCTCGAACTGACAACATTCTAGAGTGCAAATTGTCAAAAAAAACAGCAAACACTCGGCACCCCTCATCCAACACCAGACACCAAAACCCATGTTCCAAAACAATCTAAGAACAGCCTTCAGATACCTCAAGAATCACAAGCAATTCACTTTGATAAACATCATCGGACTTACTTTTGGTTTCTATTGTTTCTTTTTACTAAATGCTTACGTGCTCCGTGAAAGCTCTTTTGATACGGAACAAGAAAACGTGTATCGCCTGCTAGAAATAGCCACTGAAGAAAACGGAAATGTAAGAGAGTCGGCTCAGTTAGCTCCAGCCATAGCTAGAAAATCAGCTGACCTTTTTGATGAAATAGAAACCCAAACGCAAATTTTACCCATAGGAAGAACCGATGTAGGAAACGACCCTGAAACGGTTTCTCATGAACCAATTGTTATCTTATGCCATAATTTTCCGGCTGTTTTTGACTTCCCCTTTGCCGAAGGTAGCCTTACGAATGAATCAAACGGCATAGTACTTACCAAGGCTATCAAAGAGAAATATTTTGGTAAAGAGCCTGCTCTAGGGAAGGTTTTAAAAACAGGTTATGGTGAGCATCCTATTGTGGCTGTTTATCAAGACTTTCCAGAAAACTCACATCTAATGAATGGGATTTTCTTAACCGAAGCTGTAGCAAAAGGAATATTTGATGAATGGGAACAAGCTATTTCTGGTGATTTTGAAAACAGAAACTTCATTTCCTATTTCAAGCTTAATCCACAAACAGATTTCAATGCTTTAGGTGTTAAGATCCAAAACCTTACAAAAGATAATTATCCTAAAGAAAAACCATTCAACAGCACATTTACGCTGCAGCCCGTACAGGATATTCACTTATACCAAAATGACGTAGAGGGAGAAATAAACAAGTCTAAAGCCAATGGTCTTTATGTAAAACTCTTCTTTTGGATAGGTTTAATAATTCTATTAGTGGCTTGTTTTAATTATGCTGGCTTACTGAATATCGCCTTCATGGACAGAGCCAAAGAGATTAATCTCAGACAAATGATGGGTTCAGGTAAACTACAATTGCTGCGTCAATTCCTTGCCGAATCTATGTTACTCACTACCATTTCTATGGTGCTCGCTTTTCTGATTTTACTTGTCAGTAAAGCCGCTGTTCAGAACCTTTTTAACACTACCCTAAACCTTTCTGAGATACCTCTCAAGGGAATTCTTTTTACGCTAGCGGCAGGACTTTTCATTAGCTTTTTGGCGGTCGCTTATCCTTTCTCCCTCATCATCAAAAATGATTCTTATCGCAGCAAATTCTCCGCTTCCAAATTACCGTTTAGACGTGTGATGTTAGTGTTTCAGTTTGTGGCCGTTATCTCATTTTTGATGGCTTCCATTGTCTTTAATAAGCAACTAGATTTTCTAAAGAACCGAGAAATTGGTTTTAAGAAAGATGGCTTAGCCATGATTGATGTCAACAGTCGTGTTTACCGACAACGGTTTGAAGCTATAAAGGCAGAATTTTTAAGAATACCGGAAGTAGAATCTGTAAGTGTAACCTCACGTGTACCAGGGGAGTGGAAAAATATCCCTTTAGTGAAAACATTAAAAACTGGACAAAGCAGAGAAACAGCCCAAGATGCCCTTTTCATAGGTGCGGATAAAGACTTTTTGAAGACCTTTCAAGTAGAGCTTCTTAAAGGTGAAAACTTTAGAGGGCTGCCGGCAGATAGCACAAAAGTGCTTATCAATGAGGCCGCAGTTAAGACACTTGGCTTTTCACAGCCTATCGGTCAAAACATTGAAATACCTGCTGTTAATTATGGCGGAAGTTTAAATGAACTTGATCAAACCTTCAAAGTCAGCATAGCCGGCGTGGTGAAAGATTTTCAAATGGAAGACTTTAGGACTACGGTAAAACCTTTAATCATAAGCCATTGGAACAATCCTATTCATAGCATTGATTACTATACATTGAAAATCAATTCAGCTGATTGGCAAAAAACAAGAATGGCCATTGAAGAGGTAAACGATGCTTTTGCTCCAGAAAGCCCTGTAGAATTCAATGTTTTAGATGCCCAGTTCGACCGTTTTTTAGCTACCGATTTGTCCAGATTTAAGCTCCTAAATTTCTTTTCCAGTATAATTGTACTTCTTGCTTTTATGGGTCTTTTCGCCATGAGTGCATTTGTTGCCAAAAGCCGAACCAAAGAGATCGGCATCAGAAAAGTACTGGGTTCTAGTGTTTCTGAGATAGTCACCTTATTATCGGCAGACTTTGTCAAACTTGTTTTTGTAGGTTTATTAATAGCTACACCAATAACCTGGTATTTATTAGATCAATGGCTGACAGATTTTGCCTATCAAATAGAAATTAAATGGTGGATGGCAGCTATAGCTGCTTTAGGCTGTATGATATTGACACTCGGAACTGTAAGTTTTCAAGCTATAAAAGGTGCTTTGGCAAATCCCGTGAAATCTTTGAAGAGCGAGTAAGCACCACCAAAATAATAATTCACGATGTCCGAAAGCAAATCAAAATGTTCGCTTTCGGACATTTTAGCTTAAATCAATAGAACACAAAACACTATCTATAAGAAAACTAACACTACTGGCATGGTGTATGAATTTAAATGTAGCAGCAAGGAGCTCTTATAAACTCAAACTAAATTATGCTTAGAAACTATCTTAAAATCGCTTGGAGAAACCTCCTCAAAAACAAAGGATTCTCTGCCATAAATATTGGAGGTCTTGCCTTAGGAATGACTGTGTCTATTTTGATAGGTTTATGGGTCTACGACGAAATTTCATTTGATAACACCCATCAGAAGAAAGACAGAATAGTACAGGTGATGCAGCATATCCAACGCAATGGAGATAAGAAAACTCAGGCTTGGAATCCATACCCCATGGCAAGCGAAATAAGAAAACTATATGGCTCCGATTTTGAATACCTTTCTCAGTCTAATGGTAGTTACGAGGTATTAAAAATAGGGGACAAAAAAGCTTTTCATGAAGGCAAATTCTTTGAAGAAGAAATTACAGACATCCTAACTTTTGATTTTATTGAAGGTACAAAGTCTGCATTAAACGACCCCTACTCTATCATGCTTTCTGAGCGTGTGGCTAAATCGCTTTTTGGCGAAGCCAAAGCTATAGATAAAGTCATTAGCATTAACGACAAATATGACGTCAAAGTAACTGCAGTTTATAAAGATTTTCCCGAAAACTCCACCTTCAAAAGCATTGCCTACGTGATGCCATGGAAGCTCTTCGAAATCAGAGAGGCAGAATGGTTAAATAACATGGAAGACCCATGGCGACCAAACTTCGCTTTTACCTACGGTCTTTTAGCCAAAAACGCAGATTTAGAAACGGTTTCTGCCAAAATAAAAGACACGCGATTAAGAAACTTGAATGAAAGATTAGCTCTCCAAAAACCCGAAGTGTTTTTATTTCCAATGGCCAAGTGGCACTTATACGAAGAGTTTGAGAATGGTATAAATTCAGGTGGAAGAATAGAATATGTTTGGTTATTTGGTATAGTAGGTTTGTTCGTTTTGTTTTTGGCCTGTATAAACTTCATGAATTTGAGCACTGCTCAGTCAGAGAAAAAAGCGAAAGAAGTAGGCATCAGAAAGGCCATAGGTTCAAAAAAAAATCAACTCGTTTTTCAATATCTGAGTGAGTCGGTTTTGACTACCACTTTGGCATTAATCATCTCGGTAGCACTAGCATTTTTACTGCTTCCAAGTTTTAATGAGATTGCTGGCAAGAAAATACAAATAGACTGGCTCAGCCCTCTTTTCTGGTCCATTTTAGTTGTTTTCACCCTGATTGTAGGCTTGCTTTCTGGTAGTTATCCTGCCCTCTATTTATCATCTTTCAAACCTGTAAAAGTTTTAAAAGGCACTTTCAAAGCAGGGAAAATGGCAAGTCTTCCAAGAAAAGCTCTTGTAGTAGTTCAGTTCACAGTGAGCATAGCTTTGATTATTGGTACGCTGGTGGTTTTCCAACAAATAAACTTCGCTAAAGACAGACCTCTAGGTTACAATCAAAACAATCTCATTTTTACAAGAATTTCAGATAAAGCTCATCAGAGTTTTGAGGCCATTAAAAATGAGTTAAAGTCAAAAGGATTAGTAGAAGAAATGTCTCAATCTTCTGATCCACCCATCGGAATGGGCAGTACCACCACCGGAATAGACTGGGATGGAAGGGATAAATCACAAAGTCTGGAATTACCATTTTTTGGTGTTTCAAAAGATTACGGCAAAACCATAAACTGGAAAGTGATAGATGGGCGTGATTTTTCAGATGAATTTGACGATATGGGTAAAGCCTTCATCATTAATGAAGCCGCTGCCGAACTTTTTGAAAAAGGTGCTATAGGAACCATGACCAGATGGGATGTAGACCCATTTAAAGTAATTGGCGTGGTAGACAACATGATAGTAGGCTCTCCCTACGACCAAGCTCAGCCTATGTTTTATTACCTTGACAATGGTCAAAAAAGCTTTGTAAACATAAAACTTTCTGGGACAAAAAATATAACAGAATCATTGGCTGGCATTAAGACCGTTTTTGCAAAATTTGACCCAGAAAATACCTTTGATTATGAATTTGTAGACGAAGCCTATTCCTCTAAATTTAGTAGCTTAGAAAGACTAAGCAAACTCATCAATATTTTTGCAACCTTAGCTATTCTCATAAGCTGCTTGGGTTTATTTGGCCTTGCTAGTTTCATGGCTATGCAGCGTTCTAAGGAAATTGGCGTTAGAAAAGTACTTGGAGCTACAGTTACCAACCTTTGGGTCATGCTCTCAAAAGACTTCATCATCCTTGTAATAATATCAATGCTGATTGCTGCTCCTTTAGCTGCTTATTTCATGAATAATTGGCTTGATGGCTTTGATTATAAAACCAACATTGCCTGGTGGACATTTGCTGTCACTGGTTTTGGAGCCTTGATTATAACCATAAGCACAGTGAGCTACCAAAGCATTAAAGCGGCGGTAGTTAACCCTGTAGAATCTTTAAAAAGCGAATAGTTTCGCCAGCCTGACCACGGACAGGGATTTCGTTCAAATTGACAACTATTCGTGAAACAAATAATAATTATGAAAAACATTACAAAGTCAATCGCATTTAGTCTAATCTTTCTTTTTACGGCTATCGCCACAAAAGCACAAAAAATCCGTGTCAATCATTTTGATAAAGTGGTGGTTAATCCTGACATCGAAGTTGTATTTATTCATGGCTCAGAAGAAAGTGTAAGTATTAAAAAAGCTTTTATTGATGAAGATAAGATTGATATAAAAGTGGAAAACAACAGCCTAAAACTCTCCATTGAGGACTGGAACTTAGACAAGAAATATAAGCATAACGGCACTAAAGCTTCTCTAGTGGTGACCTATAGAGATATAAAAGAAGTTGTTTTAAAAGGAGACCAGGATATTCTTATTGAAAATAAACTTACCGCTCAGGACTTTGAAATTAATATCTATGGCGACTCAGAAGTTACCATGAATGATGTAGACATTGATTATATGGAAACTAATAGCTACGGTGACCATACGCTGAAAATAAAATCAGGTAGAATTAACAATCACGATTATACGGTTTTCGGAGATTGTGATGTAAATACTCAGAACGTAGATAATTATACCACAAAATTGATGGTTCTAGGAGATGCTAGTTTTAACATTCATGTGAGTGAATCTTTAAAAATAAATACTTTGGGCGATGCCGATATTACCTACTCTGGAAACCCAAAAATTAGCAAAGGGCTTTCATTAGGTGATACAAGTATTCAGAAAGCTAGATAAACTAAAAATGAGTCAGTCACGCTGTTTTTCTTAGCACAATCAACAAAACACTATGCTTAAAAATTATATCAAAATAGCCTGGAGAAACTTGGTAAACCACCCTACCTACTCTCTTATTAATGTACTTGGTTTGGCCCTTGGCATGGCGGTTACCATCATGATTAGCCTTTGGGTATATGGTGAATTGACTTATGACAGTCACTTTAAAAACAAAGACCAAATAGGGCAGTTTTGGCAAAGCCAAACTTTTAATGGCTCCATCAGTACAGGAAGAGCTATTCCACGTCCATTGGAGTTTGAACTTCATAATAATTACAGTCAATACTTTAAACATGTAATCATGAGTACCTGGACGCAATCCAGATACTTAAGCAATGGAGAAAACACCATCAACAAAACGGGTAACTACATGCAGCAGGCAGGTCCCGAAATGTTTGATTTGGAAATAATAGCTGGTGAAAGAGATGGATTAGTTGACATAAAATCAATTATGCTTTCTCAATCTACCGCAAAAGCACTTTTTGGGGACAGTGAAGCCTTAGGACAAATAGTAAAGGTTAACAACAGAACGGACATGAAAGTTACGGCTGTTTATAAAGACTTCCCTTTCAATACCAGCTTAAACGAAACACAATACATCATGCCGTGGGACCAATACGTGGCAGAAAACGAATGGGTTCAAAACTCGGTAGACAGTT